>JAKMFI010000082.1 GCA_022425505.1 Flavobacteriaceae bacterium
CAATAAAGCAAGACACCCCTTGCGAATCATCTGTTTAAAGATTAGGAACTGTTACAGAAGATCGAATCCAACAGTCAAATGAAATCACTTCACCCGCTTTACCTTGGGTAAAGATATCTGTCTTGGAAGGCGCACGTCCCGTATAGCTCGCTTCAAGTTTTTGCGAGGTCTTTTTCAGCGATGGATCTACGATAGCTGCTCTGCGTGCGGTTTGTGCGGCCAACCAGTACACGGCTTGTTTCTCAAACTGATTATTTCCACAATCATTTGCACTGTCTGCATAAAGTCCCGAAATCAGGATATAAGCTTTCCCCATAGAGGGCTTGTTGGACAAGGCCTGGTTTGCATATTTTCGAGCTTGACTTTTCAATCCTCTCTTTTTGAGCTTTGCCGCTATCTTATACAAAATTTCTGCCTTTCTGTAAACGTCTGACTCAAGAATAAGCGATTCCTCGTAAAAAGCGATGGCTTCGGTTGTATTTCCGGCTTTATCTTTCAAAATCCCTAAATAGTAAGCGGAATCTGCAGACGGACTCAAACTGTGTAAGGCCTCCACAAGCTCAACAAACAATGGATCATCTGAACACTCTTTAGCGTCCATACGGCTTGCAGCACGCTTCAACCATTTTTCATCGGATTTGTTCTCATCAAAATTTGAACGGTATAGCGGAATCAAGTTTTCACAAGATGCCTCTTGAGAAATAATCGCATCCAAATTGTTGGCATAGGTCGAATTCGCACGGGAATTGATTTCAGCAACACGTTTGCTTCGTTTGTCCCTAGACGTTAAGGCTTCTCCTGCATCTTCTTTCTTTAAAATACGGTCAAAGGTTCTGGATAGCTTTTGATTTTCAATGGTAAACTTTTCAGAGACATCCTCATATTTTGAAAACAGGGCATCCATAGTCACATTCTCATCCCCATTTTTGTACATAGTGTACAAGGTTTTAAAGTAGTTATATAGTGCTTTTGGATTGGCAAAACTTTCCATATCTGAGGCAAAGGCCTGATCAAAGGTTGCATAAATCTCAGCTAACGATGCGGTTTCATATTCCAGCATTGACTGTGCCTTGGCAGATATTATTTTTCCACGCTGTGATTTTCCTCTGCGGTCTGTAGGGAAATAACTCAACCAGTCTTCATAGAGAGAACGTAACATTGAAATGTATTCTGAGTTGTCCTCTTCGTTTTTGATTTTATGTCCTAGAATACGCTCCCCATAGATGTATGTGGCTTCATTTAGCTCTGGACAATGTGTTTTTACTTCCAACCAAGGTACATAGGCGGAATCGTAGTTTTTCACTTTTGCAAACTCTGCAAAAATACTGAGGTTTGCTGGGCAGTCTGCTGCAGATTGAGCAGAGAGCACTCCAAATGAGAATAAAAGTAGAATTAAAAAGGTTAAATTTTTCATTTTAATTGAATTTTCGCTTTATAAACCAACGGTCATTGAGTGAAAACCCAATGCGAATGTTGACATAATTTTCTTGAATGAGGGACTCGCCTCCAGATCCCAGTTTTCCAAGTTCAAAGCCCACATTGACATTCGAAAAGCCAGCTACTGGTAAGCCAACCCCAAAAGTAATGCCAGTATTTTCAATCGCTTTGTCATTCAAAATCATTCCTGTTTTAGACGAAACAAACCCAATACGGTAAACGATACGTTTCCAATAACTGGAAAACGAGTCGTATTCTGGTATAAAATAGCCCCCTATTGATAGCTGGAAAGCTGGTTCGTATCGCACACTCCCAACAGCGTAAAACGCATTGTCAATAGAGCCGTCTGTCTCTGTCCACTGTCCACCAATATACCATTTTTTGGGCTCTCCAATTCCACCGCCTATGGTTTGTTTGGCGGGGAGCTCACTTCTGGTTTCATCGAGTCCTTCAAGAAACAAATTTACTTCTTGCGTATCGCGTTGTTCGCCCAGTGAGGTGAATGTGGATATGGAGCGAACATTAAAAGATTCTAGATTGGCTTTCGGTTGATAGGCATAGTGCAATTGCATTTGTAGCCGATTCGAAAGGTGGATCTTATAATATGAGGACAGATTCCACTCCACACCTCTCAACTCCGATTCGTTATTTAGCTGTGAGAGTAAATCAATTCCATCGTCTTGTCGGGTGTGGACTCTAAAAATCGACCCAAAATTGTAATGGACCGAAGCTCCAATCCCCAAATTTTTTAGGGGAGAGAACCCTAAAGAAAAGAAAACCTGATTGATTCCGCCATTTCCTTCGTAATTCGAATTGGAACTCAAACCATTAATTTCGTCGGAAACACTGAGTCGATAGCCAACTGCTGTTTTTGGCAGAAGCCCAAAACCAAATCCGAAATACTTTGTTGGTATAGCCACTGTCATATAATCAATCCCAGCCGTTTCATTTTTTGAAGAATTGGCATCTGAAATAAAGTCTCGCCTCGAATAATTTGCGCCGATATTGTAGTTGATAAGCTTCAGTTCAGCCAAAGAAGCAGGAGATGAAACGTTGTGGTGAATACTATCAACATGTGCCACAAGTCCCCCCATAGATCTTTGATCAGCAGTTCCTGAAAACAAGGACTCCCCCAATCCGTAAAAAGAATAGGGTGAAAGGGTCCCTTTTTGAGCAAACAAATGGGAAGTGATGAGTAGAGAAGTGATTAAAAAAAAGCGAGTCATTTATGACTTATTCGTTTCAAGCAAGAGATTTAGTCCGATGGCTAAAAAATTTTCGTCCGCTAAGATGCCATTTTTTACCCGTTTAGACAAGAAACCAGCGTCTCCACCTGTTAAAATTATCCTAAATGTTGGTATAGATGTTTCAAATCGACTGATAAATGCCTCTATCTCAGCAACAACACTCGAAATTACCCCGTGATGCATGGCCTCGTCAGTATTGGTGGGTGGAAAAGATGAAGGCTCATTTATCTTCAAATTGGGAAGTTGATGGGTAAACCTATGCATGGCTTGGTATCTCATCATCAAACCTGGGCTGATAACACCGCCAATGTGGCGTGCTTTTGCAGTCATCAAATCATAAGTAATGCAAGTACCAGCATCGATAATCAAAACATTTTCACGAGGAAACAAGTAAACCGCAGCTGCTAGGCCCACCACCCTATCGATCCCCAAATTTTCAAATGGATCATAATCTGATGTAAAAGGAAATTGAAGCTGATGATGTACTTCCACACATTGGGTATTGTTGTAAAGCGTTTCCAAATCCGATTGAGTATTCCCGACCTGCGAAAGAATGGAATGTGTGATTTTATGTGTATCGAGAATCGATTGCCATGGAATGATTTCCGTACTGGAAAACTTCTGAGCAGATTTTAGTTCTAAGCCGTCAAACAAGCCGAGCTTGGTCTGTGTATTTCCGATATCAATTGTGAGATTCAAAACAATAATTCGCAAGTGCTAAAATACTGGAATTTTTATTAGCCCCTTGTCAGTTCTATAAAGGGTTTTATATTTGCATCTGCCTAAGCGCATGGTACCTTAGCTCAGTTGGTAGAGCAAAGGACTGAAAATCCTTGTGTCCCTGGTTCGATTCCTGGAGGTACCACTAGACCTTAATTAATTGTTATTCAGTTAGTTAGGGTCTTTTTATTTTGATGATTTTTAATCCTTTTTGGGAATCGAACCAGTATCTTAATATACTGTATATCAGGCAATTAAATATTTTTTTGTGGTACACACTTCCACATCCTTAAAATTCACCTTTATTTCATTAAATTTACAATATGGACAATAAATTATTTGGAGTTTTATTTTTCTGTTTTTTAATGGTTTTAGTTTTTGGATTAAACTATATCACCCAACGAGTAGATATGGACAAAGTTCCCCAACAGAAGAAAAATAAATACCTCACTTGGTTTTGGTATTTCTATGGTGTTTTTTATCTCTTTTATGGATTAAGTGACATCTTTTTTGAAGGAGATTTTTTGTTTGGTACAATATGGGTAGTAATTTCCATAACAATTCTAATCTTGAACTATAAGGGTAAAGTTTTCTCTAACCTTTCCAAATAAGTACTTTTCATAATCAACTTTTACATATAAATTTTATCGTGGTACACAATGTGTACCATATTTTTTATAACTAACTGATTTTCAATAAAAAATTTGATGGTTTTATTTCTGGAGGTACCACAAACTCCGAGCTTGTTGTAAGCTCGGAGTTTTTATTTATAACATCTTTAAAAAATCGATTTCTTGTTTGGTCAAGTGCCGCCATGTTCCTCTTGGAAGGTCTTTTTTGGTGAGCCCTGCAAAAACAACTCGATCCAAAGCAATCACCTCATAACCCAAGTGTTCAAATATGCGCCGTACGATTCTGTTTCTGCCCGAGTGAATTTCCAATCCAATTTCTCGTTTACTCGCTCCTTGGACATAGCTTACCTCATCGACTTTAACAGGACCATCATCGAGAGTAAATCCCCTACGAATCTGCGCCAAATCATGCGGTTTTAAGCTTTTGGAAAGTACCACATGGTAAAGTTTCTTGACCATCGATGACGGATGGGTTAGTTTTTTGGCCAGATCACCATCATTGGTAAATAACAATAGTCCCGTTGTAGGGCGATCGAGGCGACCCACAGGGACAATGCGAGAGGGCGTTGACTTTGCAACCAGATCCATTACCGTTTTTCGACCGCGCTCGTCTTTGGTGGTTGTGATAAATCCCTTTGGCTTGTTGAGAAGGACATAGGCCTTTTTTTCAGGGTTAATACGTTTCCCGTCAAAATGCACAACGTCTCTTTCCTGAACTTGATAGCCAAGCTCTGTAACGACCTGATTGTTGACCTTTACCACACCCAACCCAATGTGCATATCGGCTTCTCTGCGAGAACAAATCCCTGCATGGGCAATGTATTTATTAAGACGAGTTGTGCTTTTGGGAGTTGATTTCTTTGCAGATGATTTTCTTCGATTCATAGTTCTGCAAAGGTATAACAACTAGATTGGGATTTTCAACAATGGCAAGCATATTATACCCAATAAAATCAGTGCCTTTATCCCAAATAGAAGAAAAATCAATTGATTGGTTTTTGAAAATCTCCACAATAATATGGTGAAGAATACCAAAAACACCAAGCTGGCGATAAAGTAATACAGGATTCCATGTAAGGAATAAAAGAAATGCAACAGCAAAAAAACACCAAAACAAAAACACACCAACAGGGAAATAAGGCCTTTGGCCTGGACTTCCCCATAAACCGTGGGGATGGTCTTATAGTTGTTTGAAAGATCCCCTCTAATGTTGCATAAGTCTTTAACCAGCTCTTTAATAGAGATCAATAACAATAAATAAGATGCGAGGGTAAAAATTTCCATTGTGAAATATTTAAAATGCACAGTTATCGCAAAAAATGGCAATACAGTCAGTGTTGCAGAAACCAGATTTCCAATAAATAAATATCGCTTTAGGAATCCCGAATAAAGCGCCATACTAACAATGTATCCACAAAAGAAAAGAGCTGATCGATGGGAAACGATACTGGCGACCAATAGTGCAACCCCATTGAAGGTAAAATATCCGATCAGCTTGGAGCGTTCAGATATATTTTGTTCCAACAAGGTTTTTTGGGGACGGTTAATCAAATCTTTTTCTTGATCAAAAAACGCATTGATGATATAGCCCGCAGCTACGGAGAGTACAGTGGCCAAAACAATCAGCCACAAATTGATATCCAAAAAGGTCTCACTAGTGCTGGTCTCAGGTGAAAAGATAACAGCCGCAGATAGGAGTTGGGCAACAACCAGAACTGCTAGATTCTGTCCCCGAACCAAGGAGAGTAAGCTGATCGTCTTCAGAAATACGCCATCTTGACTAGGCAAAACAAAAAGATTAGAAAGTATAAACGACTTCCAGTCGGTGGTCTTTCAGTACAGACTGTGCCTTAGTGATATCTTCCGTAAACCCAAGTATATATCCACCTCCACCCGATCCGCAGAGTTTGAGGTAGTAGGCGTTGGTGTCAATACCTGTTTTCCAAAGCGCATGAAATTGCTCTGGGATCATAGGTTTAAAATGAGTAAGCACGGTTTTGGAAAGTCGTTTCAAATCGCCAAATAAAGATTTGACATCTCCTATTAAAAAGTGCTCAACACAGCGATCAGAATAGGAGATAAACTGTTCTTTGATCATTTTCCTAAAAGAAGGAGACTCCATGTTTTGCATAAAAATATTGACCATCGGGGCCGTTTCTCCCATAGATCCACTGTCGAGTAAAAAGACTGCTCCCTTCCCAGCTTGAGGTTGAGATGGGATCCCGGTGGGCTCCAAAATATCTTTGGAGTGTATCAAAATAGGTAAACTCAAAAAACTATTTAGCGGGTCTAATCCAGATGATTTTCCATGAAAAAAAGATTCCATCTGACCAAAAATTTGTTTGAGCTTAAGCAACTTATCGCGAGTGAGGTTTTCCAAAATCGTGATTTTGTTATTCGCATAACGATCATAGACAGCAGCGACCAATGCGCCACTACTTCCAATGCCATATCCCTGTGGAATGCTACTGTCAAAGTACAAGCCCTTAGCCAGATCTTCACGAAGTTGTTTAGTGTTAAAAGTTACCAAAGTACGATTGATCTGTTCCAGGTAGTCCGCGAATTCACTCAACTTCTGATTCGATGCTTGCGCTTCATCGTTTTTTGTGTCTGAGATTTTTAGCGCTCCTTTATAAAAGTTATAGGGAATCGAAAGGCCTTTGGCATCTTTGATGATACCGTATTCTCCAAAGAGTAAAATTTTGGCGTAAAATAAGGGTCCTTTCACGTGTTAAAGCTACACTTTTTTTAGTCCCGTGCCAACTCGGTCGTAAATCAATTCATTGTCTTGGCAATATTTTCGCAAATCGGACGCAATAAATTGGTCGATTTTCTCTGCTTCATGTGATGGATATAACAAATGTACATTTGCTCCTGCATCAAGCGTGAATGTAAGGTGTAACCCTGTTGTCTTACGATATCTTCTTACCTCTTGTATAATTTGAATGGTGTTTGGGTGCATCAAAATATAAGAAGGTGAAGAGGTCAACATCATGGCATGTAAACTCAATGCCTCTCGCTCAACCAAATCACTAAACCCATCCATATCTCCCTTTTCTAAGATCGTTAATAGGGCTTGATAGTGAGCTTTGGCTTGCGCAAAACGATTTTCCGCAAAGGGATGGTTATGCATCAGGTTGTGACCAACTGTACTACTGACTTCTTTTTGTCCCTTGTCAACTAAAAGTATGGTGTCTCGATAGGTTTTAAATACATCTGCTGCTTTTGTCCAGCGAACACCAAATAAATCGCTGCTGTCAGGCGTTGCAGCATGCTCTCCCCAAAGTACAAGAGGGCCTTCCACGCTTCGAGCTGCACTTCCTGACCCCAATCGAGCGAGAAAGGAACACTTTTTTATTTGATATTCTGCAGTGAGTGAGGGATAAATCTGCTGTTCAAGATCCATTACCGCTGCAGCAAGAGCAGCCATTGCCGATGCAGACGAAGCAATTCCACTGCTATGCGGAAAGGAATTTACAGTATCTATTTGGAGATGATACTCTTTTAGATAGGGTGCGTATGGCAGGATTCTGTCAATAAAGGTTTTCACTTTCGGCTCAAAAGAGGGAGCGGGCTTTCCGTCATACTGAATTGCTAATGAAACATGATCTTGTTTGTCTATGAGTCTTTCAAATCGTATTGAAGTCATTGTTCGGCACTGATCAAGTGTAAAACTCACTGAGGGGTTGCAGGGGATTTGCAGCTCTTTTTTTCCCCAATACTTGACTAATGCAATATTGCTAGGCGCTGACCATTCTGTTTGGAATGAGGGAATTTCATTCCCCTCGGTTGTAGGGACAAACTGCGCTTTGTCATTCATAGATGCACAAAGATAGCACCGATATTTTATTATACCCCATATGACTGCTCTAGAGTTTTACTATATTAGTAATGTTTAACCAAATTCCTAAAATCATGTTTAGTAAACCTAGAATCATTTCTACTTTCGCATCTTTTGTAATTATCTACTTTTTTCCTTGGATTTTTTACGCTTACCTGGCAGTTGACTTTTTTGAAAGTCAAATGATCACAGACGTTTCTAGAGGCGACGATATGCTTCTCTTACCCCTAACTATCGGTTGCCTCATTATGGCTTACCTGTTTTCGTCGATTTATGAAAAATGGGGGTTAGGTTCATACAACGTTCGAAGTGGTATTCAATTCGGAGTCCTGATTGGTCTCTTTTTTGGAGCAGGTATTGGTCTTGTCATGTACGGAACCTAAATGCGGATCACTGCGACTGGACATCTAGTGGATGCTGTATTTTGGGTCGTAACATATGCAGTCTCTGGTGTGATGGCCAGTATCGTTTATAAGCGATAAAGGAGTGATTTATTCCCACAAAAAAAACCCCGTTGTTACGGGGTTTTCTCTGTCTTGGTAAACGTATCGTTTAAACTGACTTTACAAATGGAAGTCCAGTTCTTTCATTCTCTACAACCTTCTTACCAGCAGGTAGATCACAAGCATTGCTGCGTTGATCTTTTGCGAAATAATAAATTGTCTGATTTCTACCACCTTTAAGCGTTACATCTTTGGTGTGTAAGTAATACGTTTTTCCTTTACTGTTTTCAAATGAATAAGCCATGATTAATTATTTTATATAAAAATACACATTTTTTTGCAGATTATCACTCTTGTTTACAAATTAACGAATATGAACCCTCTTTTTTAAAGGTTTCCATTTTTTATAATATAAAGAACTTTACTTTGAAATGGATTACAGATCTATTCCTAATTTTTATTTATATATCTGACAATAAGACAGTTATAAATAATATTAAAGATAGATTTATTCTTAGTAATCACAACGAGATCATTCTTTAACGTGGCCAGATAGAATTGAAAAAGAAATTAACATCAACAAGAATAATCACCCTTTTTCGAAGGGAAAATCTAATGTTTAAACCGATTTATATTGGTTTCTTGAGGAATCGGAGTTCCGTTTTCGATATGATCGTAGAGTAACCCTGCACAAAAGGGAGCTTGTAAAACTCCACGTGAACCCATACCATTACATATAGCAAGTTGAGGAAATTTGGGATGGACTCCAATGACAGGCCTTCTATCAGGTGTCGTAGGGCGAAATCCTGCTGATTGGTCTAAGATTTGATATGAGGTGCTGACGATCTTGTTCAATTTTGTTTGTAAACTGATCCGAGCGCTTGTCGTAGGCCCTTCACCCTGGTCTCTCCAGTTGTAGGTAGATCCAACTCGATATCTATTGTTGCCAAGAGGAATCATAAATACTCCACCATGTATAATGGACTTTTCTTGTAAATTCTCACATTTAATAACCATCAACTCCCCTTTGGTCTTTTGAAGAGGTATGAATGAAAACCTCGGATTGCTAATCAGACCAACTCCCTGTGTGAAAACGATATGTTTGGCTTCTATCTTTCCGTATCGAACCCCATTCTCTGTAATCTGTAAGGCATTAGAATCAAATACTGTTTTGATTAAGTTATTTTTACTCTCCAATAAAAGAGAATATCGCTCAACGAGCAATGCGGTATCTACCCAACCCGTGTTCTTTACAACTCCGAAGCCGAGTGGTGCCGTAATGACTGGGTTTGTATTTTGCACGATATCATGGTTTATATACGATTTGCAGTCGGCTATTGCACTGGCGCTGTGCCAGCCATTGATATCCGCCGTTTGCTGCATGATCTTTAGAATTGGAGCGTCATGTACACATTGAATCCCCAAATCGATTTCTAGGGCTTTATAAAAGGGGATTGCCGCGGTCATAAGTTGATGACCCTTCCATGCGGGTTTGGTTCGTTTAAGGGCGATCGGATTGAATAGTCCTGATCCAACGCGACTGGCAGATTGCTGACCATGATCAATTACAACAAAAGCTTTTTGATTTTGTTTGAGCTTTTGACAAAAAGATACGCCAGACAAGCCCAAGCCGACAATGATATAGTCGATCACTTTGTTAGTTTAATTCAACTGTAAAGGTAGTGTGATGGCAGATGGTTAGCAACTAGTTGCTCCACATGTCATGCTCAAAATTTCGAATGATTTCTTTTAAACGTTGAGACTCGGTAATACGGAGGTATGGATCATCGTTAATGTAGGGGGTATCTATTAACTCTCTATCGTCCATGACATTATCAATTCGATATAGATAGGTATGAAATTTTCTAGAAAGAAGAAGCTGATCGAAAGATATACGTTTTGAGTTGTTTTTATCACTAAATACATAGTGCTTATGCAAAATATCTCGAATATCTCTATACCATAGCCAAAATAACGCCTTTGGTGTTGGTTCATTTTGAGTTGCACCACTCTCAAAGTCAATTTGTGCTGAATTTAAATCAAACTCGACATAACCAACTGGCTGAATTCCAATAAGCCGATATCGCAATTCCCCATATTTCTTATCAAAGTACCACAATCCTTTGATATTATACCCTACAATATTTGAAGATTTTAGATAGGTAATGTCATTGTCATCAACAACTCCGTCTAGATTTGAATCTTCTAGACTAATCCCTTCCACTAGGGAAAAACCCTCGCTCCCTTCTTGTCTCGGCGATCGAAGGTCTGCTATCTCTTTTACATTAAAGTTTCTATAAGCAGGATTGTATATGACAAGAACTTCTTTTTCTTCATTGCCCTCTATTTCCAAATCGGCTTCATCTTGAATAGTTTGTTCAAAAATATATTCGCGGATAATTCTCCACAATGATTTACGATCAGAAGAAAATTCTGAATCTAAAAGTGGGTAAAACAATGGGTAGTTAAACTGCTCATAACCATCAATGTATTCGTAAACAACTTTACTCCATAAAATATCTTTGTCATCTACATATGGATAAGCAAGTGGTTCATTAAAGTCTAGTTCTTCTTGCTTTTCGGTTTTAACGCCAACCTCCTCTGGTGAAGAGGCGTTCAATAAGTTAAATTGCCCACTGACGTAAAAGCTCGATAAAATAAATACAAAAATGAAGAACTTGTTCATAATCTTATCTAATTTTAATACTAAAATCCCCTACTCTAACATTATTAATAGGTACTCTACGGCCTTTGGACTCAAAATATGCTGTAGATACAACATTGGTGAAAAAAGCTACTGAACCAGTTGACTGTGACTCAATTGCTGAAAATGCATCCCGTAACCCGTCTCCCTTGATTTGAATAGGAGGCAGATTTCCAACAGAAAAAGTAAAACTAGTAACTTCTATTGTTAAATCATAATCAAAATCGCTTGGGACTTTTCCAGCAACTTTCCCTCTTTGAAGTCCAGTTTTGCTGATTCCCGTAGAACCTGTATAAAATCTGTTATTGTATGCGATAGAGCTTTCCATGACAGGAAGGTCTTTCACTCTAAAGGTTTTGGATTTTTTAACTCTTGAATTTGTTCTATCTCCAACATTGACAACAATTTTATCAAACCCATCTTTAGGCCTGACCTCAAAGGTGCTGCTGCCACTGGGCGAGATGTTAGCAGAAGAGGATGTGACCCGAATATTACTCTGAGAAATTTCTGGATCGATCACACGAATCTCGTTGGGTAATCCTCTGTAAAGGATATTCATCCGCGGTATCTCGATAAAGAAATCAGTTCGGTTGTTGACCACTAATGTTTGTTCAACTGGGATTGGCTCAAGGTTTCCGTCGGCATCAGAGAAAAATAAATCTCCTGTAATTTTCTTTTCTCCACCAGAGCTAAAAACCAAATTGAGATTAAGTGCCCCGTCTTCAATTGTAAAGTCTCTGCCTCGTCTCAACTCACGATTATCAATTTTAATCGACACCGAATCGGGTTGGAAGTCACTTGCAATCCGACCAATCAGTATTTTGGCGTCATTGATGCGTTCTCCAACAAAATAGGTTGATTTTGCGTTGAGTAGCGACTTGGAGGTATTGATGTTGACTGCACTACCATCACTGAGTATTTTAGTGTTAAATGCTTCGACCATTTGGAGTTCTAATTCCCGAATATCAGATTGCAGCATGGTGAGTTTAGAAAGAGAAGCAATCTTTGGAAAACCTTTAAAGCTGTAATCAAGATAGGGTTGTATTGTACCCTCAGAATTAACAACTGAGTCCTTAAAAATGAAACTCCTAGCGATTAAATCATTACTGATCGAAAAATCATGAGGGGTTCTCTTGACAGTTAAACGGTTTTCTTTAGTAACAATCGAATCAATCACCGATTTCATGAGTGTAGAATAATTTTTGAATTGATCTACATAAACCAGCCCTAAGCTGTCATAATTGTTACCCTCAAAGAACATATCATCTAATTCGATTGATTTATCCATTGTTTGAAAATTGGTAATCAGAAGGGTGTCATTTCTGTTTGGACCATCCTTGACTACAACAGTTTTCTTGTACTTATTTTTGCCAAATTCATCGAGAACCAATGTGTCTTTTAATGATTGTACAAAATCAAAGTATTGATTTGTGGCATCTTTTATGACAGGAGCCCATTCATTAGCGAAGGTATAGCTTGGATTTTCAGCATTTTGAGCGAATACCCTGTAGAGCTCATTGCTTTTTTCGCTTTTTGATTTTATAGAATTTTCAATATCCTCGTTTAATATTCCTAGCGTGGCCAATACTTCTTTACTGATATTTAATGCAAGCATAGCAATAAACACGAGGTACATCATGTTTATCATCTTCTGCCGAGAATCTTGTTTTCCTGCTGCCATTGGTTATATAGGTTTAATTCCCCATTGCTTTTGATATCGCAGCATACTTCTCGTTTAGCTGCTTAACGAGCGAGTTCATTTCTTCCAACTGAACCACAAGTTTATCGCTAGCGGAAACAACCTCTCTGTGAGCTTGTGGCTGTCCATCAAAGCTCTTCTCAATACTGTTATAAACGTCTTGTACCTGAGAAACACTTACACTCGCCGAAGCCAGACGATTATTGAGTTCATCTACATTGACTTGAAAGTTTTCTGGAATTTTGATAGTAGCTGCTGCAATTGTTGCAGACTGAAGGCTACCCGTCAGATTTTGGATTTGTTTGGTTGCACCTGTGAAAGCTTCCTTGAGCGCATCAACTTCTTTAGATACATCTGAAATTGCAGCTTCTGGAGTTACATCGCCATGGTCATCATCATTTGTGACGGCATAACCCCTCAAACCTGCAATCATAAAAATCACAGCTTCGGTGATTAACCCTGCAGTAAGCCATGTGTTACCGCTGAATATAAAATCTTTGTGTGTAATTTTTAGAAGTGCTCCAATTATCACAACTGACGCACCAAGCCCAAAAACTAGTTCAAGATATTTTTCTGGTATAAAAAACTTTTTCTTCATTGCTATTAAATTATCTACTGTTTGATCCTAAATAGTCACGCACCAAGCGTAAACCAATATAACTTCTTGCACTGTCTGCATACTCATAATCTCTACTCCCTACTTTTAAAAAGTAAGCGACGTCTTTCCACGAACCACCGCGAACGACCTTCCTTTCGTTTCCTGGCATATACACGTCAGGGTTAAAGGTAGTGTTGAATTCGTAACTTTCGTTGTAATAAGGGGAGGATGTCCATTCGGCCACATTACCAGACATATTATAAAGCCCAAAATCGTTTGGCTCATACGAGTCTACTTCCGATGTATAAACAATGTTGTCTGCTGCATAATCGCCTCGTTTTGGCTTAAAATTAGCGAGAAAATCACCACGGCTATCTACCAAATATGGTCCACCCCACGGGTAAATTGCCGACTGCTTTCCTCCACGAGCGGCATATTCCCATTCCCCTTCGGTAGGTAATCTGAACTCACCAACAGTCGTTTTATTTTTTTCTCCTCTTAAATAATCGTTTCTATATTTTGATCTCCAATTTGCAAACGCCTTAGCCTGCTTCCAACTAATCCCTACCACGGGATAGTCTGCATAGGCAGGATGCCAAAAATATTCGTTAAACATCGGTTCGTTGTAGCTGTATTTAAAATCGCGGATCCAAACCGTTGTATCGGGGTAGATCGGAACTGCATCGTAGATTAGGAAATCGGCTCGGGAAAGCTCGTTAATGTTCGAATTTTTCATCGCATTGACAAAGTCATCGACTTGCAATTCAGAAAAACGATAAATCAATTTCTTTGTGTCAATGGACTTCACGCCATTATACCACTCGTTTTCAGGTAAATAAATTGAATCCTCCATGACTTCAGCATAGTGTATGTCCGGATAATCTTCTCTTTCCCACAAAATCTGCTCATCACGGTTAAATGGAAGTGAGTGATGAAAAACACTATCAGAAGAAGTCCTAGTTGATAACCAAAGTTTTACTGGGTTTTGTGCTCGAAAGCGAACGAGTTGTTGGTAACCATTCAGACTTGTCAAATCCTCCTCTGGGTCTCCGATAAAGTCTTCCATAGCTGGATAATATCGAAGGATTTCCCCTCCAGAGGTGTTGTACAGATCTTCCAAACTTTGATTTTCTGCAATTTCAAGTTGCTCGTCAGACGGCATCACTTCTTCAAGCTCGTCGGGGTCATTCAATATAGAGTAGAAAAAATCAACATCATCGGAGGGAATGGCAGTGGTTCCACGTTCATAATTATTGTCCTCGTACATGCCTTCAAAAACCATCACGGCTTTTTCGGCAAGCTTTGAGCGAACAATCGAATCTTTAACCCATTCTATGAACTGCATATACTCCCGATTGGTGATTTCGGTTTCGTCCATATAAAAGGTTCGGACTGTCATCGTTCGGGTAATATCATTTTGTGCATCAATGATATCCTCGTCAGAAGAACCCATAATAAAAGACCCACCAGGAACTTCAACCATCCCATGTGGGTTTACCCGAATAAACTTTTTAGTCTTAACTCCTATTAACTCGCCTTGGTCGCGTTTACCACAACTCAAGACTACAATTAACAAAGCAAGTAATGCAGTTATGCTTCTCATTACATATGCTAAATTATGATATTTATTAAAAATACTGTTCACAAAAATATGTAATTTAAATAATACTTCTACGAATGGCCTTCCACCAACGCTCTGGAACCGTCCCTTTTTCCGCTGTATAAAAGTCCTCTTCAGAACAAGAAATCAGCACCGATTCCAGATTAGAATCGTGTTCAGGTCGTACTTCTAACCACCACCGCTTACTCAAAGAGCTTTGATAAAAAATTAATTCCTGATCATCGCACGATACCACGTATCGAACGCTATTTTCCTTTGTTGAAAAGGGATATTCATTGACTCTGTAATGCATTCCTTCAATTATATACCATACTGCTTGGGCAGTAAAATTTGTAGATGCGCTGCTTTCAGGAATATTGCACAAACCGACAAATCGCACCCGATCACTGATACCAACATAACGAGCTAATCCACAAAATTGTTGTGCTGTAAAACCATTTACTTGTGTAAAACCTCCTTGAAGCTCGTTGGATTTCACTGCAGTCATATCCATAGAAACAATGTCCGAGTCTCGCATCAATGGCTCTACGACCTTGAGGTCAGAAGTGAGTGTGCCAAGGCGAATGGACTCAAAATACAAACGCTCCATCAAATCAATTTCATCTTGAGCAACCATATAACTTTGATAACCCAAATTACAGAAATTGGTCATGTAGTTCGGACGATTAGCGATGAGTTTTGACATATAGGAATCTGGAGAGATAAGGCTCCCAACTCCTCCAAAATCAAATTTATAATCGATTGATGTGAGGTTGTAATATACCTCGAACTCATTGAAAACGCTACACAAGCCCAAGGTATTTTCTTGACTACCACCAAAAGCGATAAGCAGAATGTTGCGCTGATACATCTCTTTAGCAATATCATGCAATACCTTGTGAGAGTCTTTCTCTTTGTCGCCAATCGGAATGTCTCCCAAGTCGATGATCTTATTATTCCAATTTCCGATATATAGACTGTACAGCGCTTTACGAATCCCATTCAGATTTTGCTTGCGCTGATGAGGTTGCCCAATGGATCTCGTTTCTTGAACGCCAACAATAGCGATTCGTACATTTTTAAAGCTAGGAACTCCTGCCTTTTCTGAATGTATTTTAAGTGCATTTCCTATGGTCTGCGGCTCTGATATCGTACGCAAAGGCAAAACCTCATCAGGAACCGGGATAAGAAGCTCTATCGCCATCGCTTATTTTTTTGTTTTCTTCTTTTTTGGCTTGCTTTTACTCAACATCGCTTGTACTTCTTTGAGGGATAAATCAGCTACTGCGATGGTTTTGTTGAGTTCAACTTTGTTTTTCCCTTTGATGAGGTTGTGGCGTCCCCATCGTGCTTTTTCAATGCGAATGCCCTCTTCTTCCCATATACGAACAACGCGTTCTGCCTCTTTCTTCTTTTTTGCCTCGATCAACTCTTTGATGTCTTCATCAGAAAGCTTATCAAAATCATACTGTTTGGATACATTGATAAACCACCCATTCCATTTGATAAAAGGTCCAAAACGACCCTTTCCTTTCGTGACACCTTGACCTTCATAGGTTGCGATTGGAGCATCGTCTTTACGTTTCTGTTCGATGCATGCAATCGCTTCTTCGAGTGTTACGGACAACGGGTTTGCGCCTTTTGGCAAGGAAACAAATACCTTATTGTGTAGCACATAAGGGCCATAACGTCCATTGTTGGTTTGCACAGGCATTCCCTCATACTCCCCTAGCGTTGCGGGTAATTTAAACAAGTCTAACGCTTCTTCATATGTGATTTTGGACAAACTATATGTGTCTGGCATATTGGCAAACAAAGGCTTTTCTTCGTCTTCGACAGTTCCCAATTGTGCCATTGGGCCAAATTTTCCAAGGCGGACACTCAGTTGACGACCAGATTTTGGATCTGTTCCCAAAATTCGCTGCCCAGTTTCTCGTGTGGCGTTTTTCTTAACGTCTTCTACAACTGGGTGAAAATTGGCATAAAATTGCTTCATGATCGATTCCCACTCGGAATTTCCAGTAGCAACTCGGTCAAAATCCTGTTCAATACTGGCCGTAAATCCGTAATCAACGATGTCCTTAAAATTATTGATCAAGAAATCGTTGACCAAAATGCCTATGTCTGTTGGTACAAGTTTTCCTTTCTGCGATCCTGTTTTCTCGGACTGATTTTTTGAAGTGAGCTTATTGTCCTGCAAAACAAGCTGTTTGTAGGTTCGCTCCTCGCCTTCATGCGTTCCTTTGGCGACATACTTTCGATTGAGAACGGTCGATATGGTCGGCGCATAGGTCGATGGTCTACCAATCCCGAGCTCCTCTAATTTTTTGACCAATGATGCCTCAGAATATCTGTAGGGAGGGCGACTGAAGCGCTGAGTGGCAACAACACGTTTTGCATGCACAGTCTCGCCTTGCTTCATCGCTGGTAATAGGGATTGATCCTCCTCTGAAGGGTCATCAACACCTTCTAAATACAATTTTAAAAACCCATCAAAAACCACAACTTCTCCACGAGCAACAAAGTCATGGCTATGTTGATCTGTCGTGATCCTTGCAACCGTTCTTTCCAGTTTTGCCAGACTCATCTGCGAAGCCAATGTACGCTTCCATATCAAGTCATACAGTCTTTTCTGATCAAACTCTACATCCACATTCATTCGACTCAAGTCAGTAGGACGAATGGCTTCATGCGCTTCTTGTGCACCTTTTTTTGATGTTTTATATTGTTGAATTCGAACATACTCTTTGCCATAGTTGTTTTCTATGACCGATGCGGCTTGACCTAAAGCTTGTTTGGAAAGGTTAACACTGTCTGTTCGCATATAGGTAATTAAACCCGCTTCGTATAGACGTTGGGCATTTTGCATAGTCCGACTCACAGAAAATCCGAGTTTCCGTGATGCTTCTTGTTGTAATGTTGAGGTGATAAAAGGTGCTGCAGGCGATTTGGTTGCTGGCTTTTTCTCGATGGAAGAAACTTGAAAGGCGGCACCGATATTCTGTTCTAAAAACGATGATGCTTCTTGCTCACTACTAAAAGTTGTAGCCAACTCCGCTTTAAAGGCTTTCCCATCAACAGTGGTAAAGTCTCCCTGCAGTTTAAATGTTTCTTTGGGAACAAAGTTTTCGACTTCGCGTTCACGCTCAACGACCAAACGAAGGGTAACAGACTGCACACGCCCTGCTGACAGACCGCCTTGTACTTTACGCCACAGTATGGGTGATAATTCATAACCAACAAGTCGATCCAAAACACGTCGTGCTTGTTGGGCGTCGACTAAATTTTGATCGATTTGTCGAGGATGCTCAATCGCATGGTTAATCGCAGTTTTTGTAATCTCGTTAAATACGATTCGTTTTGTGTTTTCTTTTTGCAACTCCAAAACATTCGACAAATGCCAGGCAATGGCCTCTCCTTCCCGGTCTTCATCGCTAGCAAGCCAAACCGTATTTGACTTTTTTGCTAAGCTCTTCAATTCAGAAACAAGCTTTTTCTTATCACTTGAAACCGTATATTTTGGTAAAAAGTTTTGCTCAACATCAACTCCCAACTCTTTGTCGGGAAGATCTGAAACATGTCCGTAACTAGAAACCACCTTGAAGTCTGGACCAAGAAATTTTTCAATGGTTTTGGCTTTAGCTGGTGACTCTACAATAACAAGATTTTTCGCCATAAGTTTGCGTGAAAACGGAAACAAAAGTAGTAGAATTATTTTTGAACAAACAAAATTTTTCTTCTACATCACCCTAATTTTCTTAAAAATCGGCTACAATTCATTGAGAAAAATCCATTAATTTTGTGGTGTGATTGCAAGATTTTTCCCAATTATCAAAGACCTGTTGACTTATAATCAAGCGACTCTTTTTAGCGACTTGATAGCAGGGCTTTCTATTGCAGTAATTGTTATACCGCAAGGGTTGGCATATGCGATGATTGCAGGACTACCACCAATTTATGGGCTTTACGCAGCCCTAATTCCTCAGCTCATTCACGGAATTCTGGGGACTTCACGCCACCCAGCCGTTGGACCAGTCGCTCTTGACTCCCTTGTCGTAGCCATTGCCTTAGGCGCTTTGTCTCTGAGTGGAATTGGGGAGGTAATCGCTGCTGCAGTATTTTTAGCGACAATGGTTGGCGTTTTACAATTGATAATGGGGCTTCTCCAAATGGGCGTATTGGCCAACTACCTATCACGACCTGTAATCAGTGGTTTTACTTCTGCTGCCGCAATTATCATTGGATTGAGTCAGGTGGAACATCTGTTGGGACTGCAAATTGAATCATCAAATCAGATTCAAAAAATGATATTGTCCGTTTTACAAAATTTCAATGAAACCCATCTGATTACGGTTGCCGTTGGTCTCTCTGCGATGTCTCTGATTTTGATCACTAAAAAATACTTGCCCAAATTCCCTTCTGCATTAATCGTTTCGGTTTTTGGTGTTTTATTGATTTGGAGCACCCGTTGGGATTTACATGGTGTTGAGATTGTTGGATATATTCCTGCTGGGCTTCCAGATGTCGGTCTTCTCACTGTCTCTCCAGATCTGATGAGAGACATGCTGCCCTTTGCTTTGACCTTGGCCGTGATTGGCTATGTCGAAATCATTTCAATCACAAAAGAATTGGAGGAACAGGAAGAAAAATATTCGCTCAAACCCAACAAAGAACTCATGGCCTTGGGGACTGCAAATCTAGTGGGTTCTTTTTTTCAATCCTATCCTGTGTCAGCAAGTTTTTCTCGATCAGCAGTAAAGTTTCAAGCTGGTGCCAAGACAGGGATGACAGCAGTTTTTAGTGCTTTGATTGTTGGTTTAACGCTTCTTTTTTTTACATCTCTAATCTTTTATCTTCCTATCGCTGTATTGGCAGGGATTATCATGGTCGCTGTGATACGCCTAATTAATGTTCGTTATGCAATTGATTTATACAAAACACGTCGCGATGAGTTTTTTCTTTTACTCATGACCTGTCTGCTCACATTATTTGTTGGAATCACTGAAGGGATCCTTATTGGGGCATTGCTATCTTTATTGCTTATGGTCATTCGAACATCAAAACCACATTATGCCGTGCTAGCCAAGGTTTCAGGAACAAACTATTACAAAAATATTTCTCGCTTTGAAACAGATACAAAAATCGATGATGATATTCTCATCATGAGATTTGATGCACAATTGTTTTTTGGTAATCGTGACTATTTTAGAAAAATTGTATTTAAAGAAATGGAAAAGAAACCGAATCTGAAAGGGTTTGTTTTGGTTGCCAGAGGGATTACATACATCGATAGTAGCGGTCTCAGCACCTTAGGTGCCATGATCAAGTCGTTTCAGCAGAAAGGCATCCTTTTTATGGTAGCTGGGGCAATCGGACCCGCAAGGGATGTGTTACAACAAAGTAAACTCACAGACTTGATACAAGAAAAAAACATGTTCGCAAAAACAGCTGACGCGATTGATTATTTTAAAGGAAAAGTCGTGCCAAGCGATGTTCAGAAAAAAATTGCAAGTCAAACAAATCATTAATACCCTTAAATTGAATGGATATGAATTGGATATATGACCCTTGGTCCTGGTACATTGGTGGGCCTCTCATTGCCCTTGTCATGCTTTTGCTCTTGTTGAGCGAAAAAAAATTTGGAATGTCTTCAAATCTCAGAACGATCTGTGCTGCATTTGGTGCTGGCAAGTCCACTCCTTTTTTTGACTATGACTGGAGGTCTCAACGCTGGAATATCATTGTTATTTTGGGCGCTTTTGTAGGTGGTTTGATCGGTGCAAAATTTTTATCCACCCAGACTGCGGTTGATCTACACCCTGATGTTATCCTTCAACTCCAAGAACTCAACATCGTGGACGCCGGACAGGCATATATGCCAGAAAGATTGTTTGGGAGTGCTAGCTGGACCGACTGGAAGTCTTTGTCGATTCTTGCTGTTGGTGGATTTCTAGTCGGCTTTGGAGCTCGCTATGCTGGTGGCTGTACATCAGGTCATGCGATTTCGGGCTTGAGCAACCTTCAACTACCATCTTTGATTGCAGTCATCGGATTTTTTATTGGTGGAATTATTATGAATCACTTTCTAATTGGCTATATCCTATGAGAACGATACGCTATTTTATCATCGGAATCCTATTTGGAATTACTTTGTTTAAATCTGAGGCGGCCTCATGGTTTCGCATCTATGAAATGTTTCAATTCAAATCCTTCCATATGTATGGCATCATCGGGTCAGCTCTTGTTTTGGGGGTTGTTATTACCCAAAGTATCAAACGTTTTGGAATCAAATCGTTTTACGGGCAACCTATTGTGATTGCGGATAAAGAAAAGATGCTAAAAAGCAATCTATATGGAGGCATTGTATTTGGGCTTGGCTGGGCACTTGTGGGAGCTTGCCCTGGTCCAATCTTTGTTCTTCTAGGAGCGGGTTATCTTCCTGTTTTAGTGTTGTTTTTCTTTGCCACGCTGGGGACTTTTCTATATGGAAAACTCAAAAAACGACTTCCACACTAGCCAGTAATTGGATGGGTCGCTTAGAAATACTGACAAAATGTCGGTATTTTTGTATTTTTGCTTGCATTTACAACTAAAACAGATCATTTGTACTCTGAAACCCAACACGATAAAAATCCCAACCAGTACAATGGGGAAGTCCTAGATGACCAAGGCTCAAATAGCCATGGCAAAAAGATGTACATCGAAAGCTATGGTTGTCAGATGAACTTTTCTGATAGTGAGATTGTAGCATCGATTCTGGGAGAAGCTGGCTACTCAACCACCCGCGAGCTAAAAGAAGCCGACTTGGTGCTTGTAAACACCTGTTCGATTCGTGAAAAAGCAGAACAAACGGTCAGAAACCGATTGGAGCAATTTAACGGGATCAAAAAGAGCAATCCCAATTTAAAAGTTGGGGTATTGGGTTGTATGGCCGAGCGACTCAAATCAAAATTCCTAGAAGAAGAAAAAATTGTTGACCTCGTTGCAGGGCCAGATGCCTACAAAGACCTTCCCAGTCTAGTGAAAGAGGTAGAGGAAGGGAGAGATGCCGTGAATGTCATTTTATCTAAAGAAGAAACCTATGGGGATATTCGGCCTGTTCGTCTACAATCGAATGGGGTGACTGCCTTTGTATCCATTACAAGAGGTTGTGACAATATGTGTACTTTCTGTGTGGTTCCATTCACACGAGGGAGAGAGCGCAGTCGTGACCCAAAAAGTATCTTAAAAGAAATGAAAGATTTAGCCGATAAAGGATATAAAGAAGTTACCCTACTCGGTCAGAATGTCGATAGTTATTTATGGTACGGAGGAGGTCCTAAAAAAGATTTTCGCAAGGCAACAGACCTCCAAAAGAAAACGGCAATAACCTTTGACAAACTTCTTGATATGGTTGCCAGCGAGCAACCAAATATGCGCATCAGATTCTCCACATCAAATCCGCAAGATATGACAGTGGATGTTCTATATGTGATGCGCAAATACAAAAACATTTGCAACTACATCCACTTGCCCGTGCAGTCTGGTAGCGATCGCGTTTTGGAAGCGATGAACCGACAACATACCCGAAAAGAGTATATCGAACTGATTGATCATATTCGTACAATATTACCTGATTGTGGAATTTCACAGGATATGATCAGTGGATTTCCGAATGAAATTGATGAAGACCACCAAGACACCCTCAGTTTGATGGACTATGTCAAATACGACTTTGGATTTATGTTTATGTACTCAGAACGCCCAGGGACTCCAGCCGCAAAAAAGCTTGAAGATAACATCCCTGAGGATGTCAAAAAACGCCGTTTGCAAGAGGTTGTCGCACGACAACAACAACACAGTTTGTACCGAACCCAGCAGTTTGTTGGTCAAACAGTAGAAGTTTTGATCGAAAAAGAATCCAAAAAATCAAAAGAACACTGGAGTGGACGAAATCAACAAAATACAGTAGTTGTTTTCCCCAAGGAAAACTTTAAAGTTGGTGATTTTGTAAATGTAAAAATCGAAGATTGCACATCTGCAACCCTAATCGGTAAAGCCGTATAGCCATGGACAAAATTCAATCGATCAAACAACGCTTTGAAATCATTGGAAATGACCTCCAACTCAATCGAGCAATTGGGAAAGCGATTCGAGTCTCACCAACCGATATTTCTGTTTTGGTAACTGGCGAAAGTGGAGTCGGTAAAGAGAGTATTCCTCGAATCATTCATCAACTTTCTTTGCGAAAACACGGGAAGTTTATCGCAGTCAATTGTGGTGCTATCCCCGAAGGAACAATCGATTCGGAACTGTTTGGTCATGAAAAGGGGGCCTTTACAGGTGCTACCTCCACACGAAGCGGCTATTTTGAAGAAGCTGATGGAGGTACCATATTTTTGGATGAAGTTGGCGAATTGCCCTTGACGACACAAGTCCGCTTGTTGCGAGTCTTGGAAAATGGTGAGTTTTTGAAAGTCGGTTCTTCGCAAGTCCAAAAAACCAATGTGCGAATCGTAGCAGCTACTAATCTTGATATGCCCAAAGCCATTCAGCAAGGGAAATTTCGAGAAGACTTGTTTTATCGTTTGAGTACGGTCGAAATTGTACTTCCCCCACTGCGAGAAAGAAATGGAGATATTCATTTGCTGTTCCGCAAGTTTGCAGCAGATTTTGCACAGAAGTATAAAATGCCAACTGTGCGTTTGGACGAACAGGCACAACAACTCTTGGAAAGACAACAATGGCATGGGAATATTCGACAACTTCGCAATGTGGCCGAACAACTATCCGTTTTGGAACAAGATCGTGCTATTGGAGCCAACACCTTAGGACTGTACCTGCCAGACCACAACACACGCTTACCAGCCGTAGTTCCCTCGCCGTCTGGTGGCGGGAGTGATTTTGGTTCAGAACGGGAAATTTTATATAAAGTACTGTTTGACATGAAAGCTGACTTGAACGATTTAAAGCAGCTCACTTTGGAGTTGATGAATTCTTCAAGCACAGAACAGGTTCGCTCGGACAATGAAGGCCTGATTCAAAAAATTTATGGCGAAGAACAAAACCGGCCCGAACGTTTACTCCCTTCAGGAAACGAGACCAACTCCTATCCAAAAAAGACAGATGACAACTTTGACTACGCTGAAGAAATTGAGGAAGAAGAAACCTTGAGTCTAATTGACAAAGAACTCGAACTCATCAAAAAAGCACTGGAACGCAATAACGGCAAACGCAAAGCCGCTGCTGACGAACTCGGCATATCTGAACGTACCCTTTATCGGAAAATCAAACAATTTGACATTGATTTGTAATGAGAAAAGTTATACTATTTTGTTTGTCTTTATTCGTATTTGGATGTAAATTTTATTCATTTACTGGGGCATCTATTCCTGAAAATGCGGGAACCGTCCAAGTCAACCTTTTCACAAACGATGCAGCCAACTCAATAGGATCAACCTTCGAACCAGGACTTGACAGAGATTTTACAAATGCCATGCAAGAGGTATTGCTAAACCAAACAAATTTAGAACTGACAGGAGTCAATGGAGATTTGATTTACGAAGGTGAAATCACCGAATATCGGGTAACACCAACAACAGCTACTGCCCAACAAACAGCAGCACAAAACAGATTGACAATCTCCATCAACGTTCGCTATATCAACACCAATAATGAAGAGGACAATTTTGAAAAAAGATTTTCCCATTTTTATGATTATGCTGATACTGCGCAACTACAAAGTGTGAAAGCAGATGCTCATGTTGAAATTTTTGAGCGTATTACGCAAGATATTTTTAACCAATCCCTCGCCAAATGGTAAACGAAAAGCAAACCATTGAAGAGTTGCAAAGTTTGGCAAAAAACGAACCTGAGAAAGCGCTTGTACTGGTCAAAAAAATCATCAAGGAATATCCGTATTTTATGGCTGCACGCGTTCTGGAATTGGATATCCTCAAAACAACAAATCAAAAAGGGTATAAATATGCACTTCGTGCTTGTGCGTTGCAAACGACTCAGCGAAATGTTCTGTATCAACATTTAGAAAATCTTGCGCAAAGCGTTGAAAATGATCAACAACAAATCACGGTTCCAAATGAAAACAATTTGCATTCATTCTTGCAGTGGCTGGAACTAATCGACGACAAAACCACAGACCGAACACCGTCAAAATTTGACTGGATCGATGATTTCGTGGCGCAAAATGCAAAAATTATTCCTACAAAAAGTACCGCTTCGAAAAAAGACCTATCCAAAGAGAATCCGCTGTCAAAAAATGAAATCATGACAGAAACGCTTGCACATTTATATTGGAAACAAAAAAAATACGATGAGGCGAAGAAAGCGTTCAAGATTCTCTCTTTGAAATATCCAGAAAAAAGTAGTTTATTTGCAGACCATATTAAACAAATCAAATCGGAAGATTCGAAATAATTAAACATGAGTACATTTTCCATTTTCATCACCTTAATCATCATCGTTTCATTTCTTTTGGTGCTTGTTATCATGGTTCAAAACCCTAAGGGAGGTGGTCTTTCTTCATCTTTTGGTGGTGGCGGACAACAGATTGGCGGCGTACAAAATACCTCAGACTTCCTAGATCGAAGTACATGGGTGCTGGCCACTTTATTATTAGTACTCACTCTATTGTCAAACTCAATGGTATCGCGTCCTGGTACTCTTGAAGACTCTAGTTTGTTGAGTGACGAAGCCATTGAAGAGATTATTCCCGAGGAAATTCCAGAAGAATTACCAGAAGTTCTTCCTGAAGAAATTCCCTCTGAATAATCATTCCAAATCATTTAAAAAATGCCATAATGTCACGATTTGACAGATGATTCCATAAAAAATTCACTGGCACGATTCGTGCCTAACATTAACAAAAATATATACCAAATTATGAGTAAATTAACTATAAAACCTTTAGCCGACAGGGTGGTCGTAACCCCACTTGAAGCTGAAACAAAAACTGCTTCGGGGATTATTATTCCAGATACTGCTAAAGAAAAGCCGCAAAAGGGAACGGTAGCTGCTGTAGGTCCTGGTACGAAAGACGATCCAATCACTGTAAAAGTTGGGAACACCGTTCTTTATGGAAAATACGCCGGAACAGAGCTTAAGCTCGACGGAACAGATTATTTAATCATGCGCGAAAGCGATATACTTGCAATTGTATAAACAAAATAAAAATGGCAAAAAATATTCAATTTGATGTACAAGCTCGCGAAGGGCTTAAACGGGGTGTAGATGCCCTTGCAAATGCTGTAAAAGTTACTCTTGGTCCTAAGGGCAGAAATGTCATTATCGACAAGTCTTTTGGTGGCCCGCAAGTCACTAAAGATGGTGTAACTGTTGCTAAGGAAGTAGAGCTCGAGGACGCCCTTGAAAACATGGGTGCTCAAATGGTAAAAGAAGTTGCATCCAAAACAAATGATTTGGCTGGTGATGGGACAACAACTGCTACAATTTTGGCGCAAGCCATTGTACATGAAGGTCTCAAAAACGTAGCTGCTGGTGCAAACCCAATGGATTTGAAGCGTGGGGTAGACAAGGCCGTTGAAGCCATTGTAAAAGACCTCGATAAGCAAGCTGTTCAAGTGGGTGATTCATCTGAAAAAATCAAGCAAGTTGCGTCAATTTCAGCCAATAACGACGAAACGATAGGAACTCTTATCACAGAAGCTTTTGAGAAAGTTGGTAAGGAAGGTGTTATCACCGTTGAGGAAGCCAAAGGAACCGACACTTACGTAGATGTCGTGGAGGGAATGCAATTTGATCGTGGGTATTTGTCACCGTATTTCGTGACAAATTCCGATAAAATGGAAGCAGACCTCGAGAGCCCATATATCTTATTATTTGACAAAAAGATCTCTACAATGAAAGATCTTTTACCCGTCTTAGAACCCGTTGCACAAACTGGTAAGCCACTTGTGGTTGTAGCGGAAGATGTGGATGGAGAAGCATTGGCTACCCTTGTGGTCAATAAGCTTAGAGGGACACTCAAAATCGCTGCCGTCAAGGCACCTGGTTTCGGAGACCGTCGCAAAGCCATGCTTGAAGACATTGCAATCCTTACTGGCGGAACCGTAATTTCTGAAGAACGTGGGTTCACACTCGAAAATACAACCATCGATATGCTTGGTACTGCAGAAAAAGTCACCATTGACAAAGACAACACAACCATCGTTAATGGAGCTGGAGACGCAGAAGCCATCAAAGCGCGAGTTCACCAAATCAAAGCGCAAATTGAAACGACAACTTCTGACTATGACAAAGAAAAACTCCAAGAGCGATTGGCAAAATTGGCTGGTGGTGTAGCTGTTCTTTATGTCGGTGCTGCATCGGAAGTTGAAATGAAGGAAAAGAAAGACCGTGTTGATGATGCATTACATGCAACTCGTGCTGCTGTGGAAGAAGGAATTGTTTCTGGTGGTGGCGTTGCTTTGCTCAATGCGCGTAAAGTCATTCAAAAGATCAAATCTGAGAACCCAGATGAAGCAACTGGAAGCCAAATCGTGTATAGTGCTGTAGAAGCACCTTTGCGCACAATCGTATCCAATGCAGGTGGCGAGGGATCAGTTGTTGTATCTAAAGTTGAAGAAGGGAAAGCTAATTTTGGTTATGATGCCAAATCGGAGGCTTATGTCGACATGCAAGATGCTGGGATTATCGATCCCAAAAAGGTAACTCGTGTGGCCTTGGAAAATGCAGCTTCTGTTGCTGGAATGGTACTTACAACTGAGTGTGCTTTGGTAGATATCAAAGAAGATGCACCTCCTGCTGCTCCGCCAATGGGTGGTGGTATGCCGGGAATGATGTAACATCACACCAATAAAATCACTGCCCCGAAAGGGGCAGTTTCTTTTCTATGACATTTGATTCATTGCTCAATATAATCGACAAAAAGCTCAGCTCGGGTGTAAGTCAATCAGAGGGTTTGCAATATATCTGTCAACTTCTCTTTGATCACATTGAACACTACGACTGGGTGGGTTATTATTTGCACAACCCTGAAAAAAAAGAGCTGGTTTTGAATGCCTATGTTGGCGAGCCTACAGACCACAAACACATTCCATTTGGAAAAGGAATTTGTGGTCAGGTTGCGCTAAGCAATGAAAATTTTATCGTTGATGACGTGAATGCACAAGACAACTATATCGCATGTAGCTTGGATGTGAAATCCGAGATTGTAATTCCACTATTTGTCAACGAACACAATATTGGACAAATCGATATTGACTCAAATTGCTTGCGTGCGTTTTCGGAAAATGATGCCGCTTTTTTAGGCGAAGTGAATCATCTTGTATCGATTCATTTGTTTTAGACAATAATCTGACCCTAGAATACGCCTGAAAATTGCTACTTTTGCAACCTATTTGGGGCATATGCAAGATTCAATCCGCGTTTCATCCGCACTGATTTCCGTTTTTGACAAGAAAGGTTTAGATCCCATTGTTGAAAAACTCTATCAACTTGGCGTTACAATCTATTCCACGGGGGGCACTGCTGATTATATTGATTCCTTAGGAGTCGAGGTCATTCGCGTGGAGTCGATTACGGACTATCCTTCAATCTTAGGAGGGCGTGTAAAAACCCTTCACCCAAAAGTTTTTGGCGGCATTCTCAACCGAAGAAATCATACCAGCGATCAAGAAGAACTCTCCACCTATGAAATACCATCGATAGACTTGGTAATTGTTGATTTGTATCCTTTTGAAGAAACTGTAGCTGGTGGCGGTACAGAACAAGAAATTATAGAAAAGATTGATATTGGCGGAATCGCCTTGATTCGAGCCGCAGCTAAAAATCACGCCGACGTGGTGTGCGTAGCTTCTAAGTCAGAATACAAGTTGCTATCTTCTTTATTGAGCGATCAAAATGGAGCATTTACTCTAGAGCAGCGAAAATATTTCGCAAAGCATTCATTTAACGTATCCTCTCATTATGACAGTGCCATTTTTAACTACTTTGACAATGGCTCGTCATCGTTAAAGCTCAGCATTCAGAAGGGGCATCAGCTTCGATATGGTGAAAATCCTCATCAGGAAGGATATTTCTTTGGCGATTTGGAACAATTGTTTGATAAACTCAACGGAAAAGAATTGTCCTATAACAACCTGCTTGATATTGATGCTGCGCTCAACTTGATGGAAGCCCACGAGGAAACCGATCCAACCTTTGCCATTCTCAAGCACAACAATGCCTGTGGACTTGCGACCAGAAACACACTCAGTGACGCATACGATGCTGCGCTAGCTGTTGATCCAATCTCTGCTTTTGGAGGGATTTTAATTGCAAATCGTCCGATTGATATCGAAACGGCTCGACAAATCCATGACTTGTTTTGTGAAGTCGTCATTGCGCCATCCTTTGATGAGAAAGCACTAACCTTACTCAAAAACAAGAAAAATCGAATTTTATTAGCTCAAAAAACAAACACACATACAGTTAAACTGGTTCGGAGCTGTCTCAACGGATACCTCGTGCAAGAAAAGGATCAAGTAATTGATCATGAGCAAATGCTACAAACGGCAACAGCTACAAAACCTTCTGCAGATCAAGTGGAAGACATGTTGTTTGCCTCTAATATCTGTAAAAACACAAAATCAAACACCATAGTATTGGCAAAGGGCTTACAATTGCTTGCGTCAGGAACGGGTCAAACATCTAGAGTTGATGCCCTCAAACAGGCGATCAAAAAAGCAGAAACCTTTGGATTTGATCTAGATGGAGCAGTCATGGCAAGCGATGCGTTTTTTCCTTTTCCCGACTGCGTAGAAATTGCCCACAAAGCGGGTATAAAAGCTGTCATACAGCCAGGAGGATCAATTAAAGACCAACAAAGTATCGATTATTGCAATGCCAATCAAATGATCATGGTGATGACAGGGGTGCGCCATTTTAAACATTAATTCGTATAATTACACTATAATTTAATTTCATTATGGGTTTTTTCGATTTCTTAACTGAAAATATTGCGATTGACTTAGGTACTGCAAACACCCTAATTATCCATAATGACAATGTGGTTGTTGATAGCCCATCCATCGTTGCTCGTGATCGTGTAACAAGTAAAATCATTGCTGTTGGACATGAAGCTGCTTTGATGCAAGGGAAAACACATGAGAACATCAAAACCATACGACCCCTCAAAGATGGTGTTATTGCTGACTTCGACGCTTCCGAGCAGATGATCAGTATGTTTATCAAAAACATTCCTGCACTCAAAAAACGATTTTTTACTCCTGCTTTACGCATGGTAATCTGTATTCCGTCTGGAATCACCGAGGTTGAAATGCGAGCTGTTCGCGAATCAGCAGAACGTGTAAATGGAAAAGAAGTGTATTTGATTCATGAACCGATGGCTGCTGCCATAGGAATCGGCGTAAACATCATGCAACCAAAAGGGAATATGATTATCGATATCGGAGGTGGAACAACAGAAATTGCTGTGATTGCCCTTTCGGGGATTGTTTGTGATAAGTCGGTCAAAGTGGCTGGTGATGTGTTTACTAATGACATCATTTACTATATGCGTACACAACATAATTTATATGTTGGTGAGCGTACCGCAGAGCGGGTAAAGATCTTGATTGGCTCTGCACTAGAAGAATTGGAGAACCCACCAGAAGATATGACCGTTCAAGGAAGGGATTTGCTGACAGGTAAACCCAAAGAAACTGTGATTTCTTATCGGGAAATTGCAAAGGCACTCGACAAATCCATCATACGAATTGAAGACTCCGTTATGGAAACCCTATCACAAACTCCTCCAGAACTTGCAGCAGATATCTACAACACAGGGGTTTACCTTGCTGGAGGTGGTTCCATGCTTCGTGGACTAGACAAGCGATTGTCCCAAAAAACTGATCTTCCAATTTTTATCGCTGAAGATCCATTACGAGCCGTTGTTCGGGGAACTGGAATCGCGCTTAAAAATATTGATCAATACAAGACAATCCTTGTTAAATAGCTGAACGATGCAGCAGCTCGTCAATGCCATTATTCGATTTCGTAACGGCTTGGTTTATCTCCTGCTTATTTCATTGTGTGTTTTCCTATTGCAACAGTCAAGTGCTTATCATCGCAGTTTGGTTGCAAATGTGAGTGTCTTTTTTGGTGCTGAATTCAGTGATCTTGTCAACTCTTTTACCAGTTACACCAATCTGAGAGAAACCAACAAACGCCTTCTGCAAGAAAATCAAGTTCTGCTTGATCAAATTCTTTCTGAAGAAAGGCTCCCTTCTGACACATTAGCATTTAGCTCAATACCTCTACAAGTCATTCGAAATTCTTTTATAAATAGCTATAATTACATTACTCTAAAAGGTGGTAAAAACAGTGGTGTTAAAAATGAAATGGGGCTGGTGACTGCGCAAGGAATCGTAGGGGTTGTACAATTTGTACAGAACCGATATGCGCAGGGAATTTCGATTTTAAACAAAGACTTGAAGATCAATGCAAAGCTAAAAAACAGCAATCATTTTGGAAGCTTAACCTGGAAAGGGGATGACCCAACCAAAATGAAACTTTTCGACGTTCCAAAAACGGCTACGATCAAAATCGGTGATACGATTCAAACAGGTGGGATGTCAACGATTTTTCCGCCGAATCTTCCCATCGGGTCAATTTCAAATTTTGTTGACGACCCCTCGAAAAGTTTTTATGATATTCAAATTTCTCTTTTTCAAGATATGACCAATTTGGGAACGGTTTTTGCCATCGATCATCCCCTAGCAGAAGAAGTTCAATCTGTTCAAAAATTGGCTGATGAAAAGTAGATCATATTCCTTTATTGCCTACTTTTTTTTGTTGCCCATTCTTCAAGTGATGGTATTTGACCAATTTGATTTGGACACACAATTGATTCCGCATGTTACACTCCTTTTTTTGATCTTTTATCCTACGGACGCCGACCAAACCTTTTACCTTTTAGCTGCCTTTCTCTACGGCCTTTACTTAGACATCCTCCACTCAACAATGGGCCTCCAAGCAGCGGCATGTGTTACCGCAGCTTTTGTCAGACCTTTTATCATCACATCGGTTTTTGGTAAAAACCACGGTTATGTCAATATCCGATTACAACAGACACCTCTGCTTGCTCTATCTGCTTATTGTTTGAATATTGTACTGATTCATCATCTGGTGTATTATGTCTTTGGGGTGTCGAGCTGGACGCAATGGCTTCGGATTGTACAACAATTTATTTTTGGGAGTCTTTTTACATTGTTATTTTTAATTGCAATTATGTTTTTATTGCGAAAGAATAAACAATGAGAAAAAGCCTACTTTTCATACTTGTTGTTAGCAGTGGTGTTATTTTTACAATTCGCCTCTTTAGTTTACAAGTCTTTAGTTCTGATTACGAAAGTCAATCTCTTCAAAACTCTGTGTTGAAAGAGTATATCTACCCAGAGCGCGGATTTATTTATGATCGAAACGGAACACTGATTGTCGAAAATCAACCCACCTACGACCTCATGGTCATTCCGAGGCAGTTGCAGCAACTTGATACGATCGAGTTCTGTAACCTGTTGAAGATTGACAAAAAATTACTCGTTGATAAAATCAAAGAAGCTCGTGCATATTCAACAAGAAAACCCTCCGTATTCCTGGCACAATTATCAAAAAGTGATTATGCTGCCCTGCAAGAGAAACTCTGGAAATACCGTGGGTTTTATGTCCAAAAGAGGGCTGTTCGAAAATATAATACTTCCTCCGCCTCTAATATTTTGGGATATATCAGTGAAGTCAATCGATTTGATCTCAGAAGAGACCCTTATTACCAATCTGGCGAATTGATTGGACGCCAAGGAATTGAGAAAACCTATGAAAAAACGTTGAGAGGTGTAAAAGGGGTTCGCTATTTACAACGAGACAAATTTAATCGAGTGATTGGACCCTATCAAAAAGGCGAGCTCGACACCCTACCTACAAAAGCACAAGACATTTACTTGACGATTGATATTGCCCTTCAAGAGTATGGGCAAAAACTTTTACAAAATAAAAGAGGAGGTATCGTTGCTATTGAGCCTGAAACAGGTGAGATTCTAGTCAACGTAAGTACGCCGACATACCCCCCAGATCTATTGGTGGGTCGTAATCGATCTGAAAATTTCACGGTTTTAAAAAATGACACCATTAACCGCCCCCTTTTTGATCGTGGGCTGCAAGGTCAATATCCGCCTGGGTCTCCATTTAAGCTCGTCAATGCGCTGATTGCACTTCAGGAGGAAGCGATTACGCCCCGATTCCGCGTGCAATGTAATGAGGGGCACTATTACGGCCGAAATGACTTTATGAAATGCCATTGTAGTTACGGAACTAAAAATCGACTAAACAGCGGGATTTACAATTCTTGTAACACCTATTTTGCCAACGTATATCGCCGCACCATTGATCATTTTAACGATCCAAAGAAGGGTATGGACATATGGAGCAATCACGTCAAAAGTTTCGGAATGGGAAATTATCTGGGGTACGACCACCCCACTGGTCAAAAAGGGTTTATTCCAAATTCCGATTATTACAATTACTGGTATCCCAATCAACGTTGGGGAGCAACAACCTCACTCTCCAACTCAATTGGCCAGGGTGAAGTGCTAACTACCCCAATTCAGTTGGCCAATATGGTTGCAACAATTGCAAATAGAGGATTTTTCTACAAACCTCATTTTGTCAAGAAACTTCAACGAGATTCTATCGCTGAGAAATACAGAAAACCAAACTACACAACCATAGACTCGATCCATTTTGAGCCAGTGGTAGAGGGCATGTCCAATGTTGTCAAGTGGGGTACTGCTCGTATCGCTCGGGTTCCAGGGGTTGAAGTCTGTGGAAAAACAGGAACCGTTGAAAATTTTGTGAGAATAGAAGGCGAAAAAGTACAGTTAACCGACCACTCCATGTTTGTTGCCTTTGCCCCTAGAGAAAATCCAAAAATTGCTGTCGCTGTTTTTGTGGAGAATGGATACTGGGGTGGGCGTTGGGCTGCGCCAATCGCAAGTTTGGTCATTGAAAAATATCTGACTGGTAATGTCAGAAGAACCTACCTAGAAAATCGGATGGTAAACGGAAGTTTAGTCGATGAGTATCAAAAGCCATTGAGCGGTAAACCTTTTGAAATCAATGAATAACAAATTTATTTTAAAGTTTGATTGGTACACTTTTTTGGTGTATTTCGCTTTGGTGGCAATTGGCCTGATTAATATCTACTCCATTGGGCATACCCAAGAGGAAAGCATGCTGTCTTTAAATCATGCGTTTGGAAAGCAATTGTTCTTTGGGTTTTTGAGTATCGGCCTGATTTTCTTCCTTCAATTTCCAAAAGTGAAGGTCTATGAGCGTTATTCTAGTATTTTCTATTTGATAATACTTGCTCTACTCATCGGTCTTTTTATTTTCGGAAAAGAAGTTTCTGGAGCAAAATCATGGTATTCAATCGCTGGCTTTAGCTTTCAGCCAGCTGAATTTGCCAAAATAATCACTGCCTTGGCACTGACCAAGCACTTGAGTGAAATCAACACAGACTTAACAACACTATCCGATCAACTCACGTCCTTCGCCCTTATCTTACTGCCTGCACTGATCATCTTGCCACAACCAGATCCTGGCAGTACGGTGGTATTCCTCAGTTTTCTTTTGGTTTTACACACAGAAAAACTCCCCTCTCAATATTTACTTTCATGTATTGGGCTTATCGTTTTGTTTATCATGACTCTTTTGATTGGCAACACCATCGCAACAGCTATCGTATTGGGATTGGGTCTTGTATATATTATTGGACTGGACAGAAAGAGGCGCAGAAAACGACTTCTCTCTACACTTTTAACCCTTGTTCTGGCTAGTGGATTTATTCATTCCGTTGATTTTGTATTTGAAAATGTATTTGAGCAACGCCACCGTGATCGCTTCAATATTGTTTTAGGTCGTGAAGTGGACACCCAGGGGATTGGATACAACATCAATCAATCTCAAATTGCAATCGGATCTGGAGGAGTACTTGGAAAGGGCTTTCTTGAGGGTACACAAACAAAAGGGAATTTTGTCCCTGAACAACAGACGGATTATATTTTTACAACTGTTGGTGAAGAGTGGGGTTTTGTCGGTTCTTTTGTCGTGGTTGTTCTATTTATGATTTTGATGCTTCGCATACTTCTGACCTCTCGGCGGCAAAAAAACAATTTTAGTAGAATTTATTGTTATTGCGTGGTCTGCCTTTTGTTTGCTCATTATAGTATTAATTTGGGTATGGTTCTCGGCCTAATCCCTACCATAGGAATCCCGCTACCCTATTTGAGTTACGGTGGTTCGAATCTTTTGGCGTTTAGTCTATTGTTGGGCATTTATTTGAAACTCGATGCCAATCGAGTCAACGAATGGTAATTAGCGTTTCACTGGGTCAAAACGGTCTCTCAAGCTATTGCCAATCAGCATAAAAGAGCTTACTAAAAGCATAATGGCGAGCCCAGGAATCAATGCCAAATAAGGTTTTCCCATGACTAAAAATTGATAGTGATCCTTAATCATTGTGCCCCAACTAGGAATCGGTGGCTGGACGCCAATTCCCAAAAAACTCAATCCGCTTTCAATAAGAATTGCGGCGGCAAAGTTGGAGGCGGTGATGACCACCAAAGGGCCAAAAGCGTTTGGAAGGATATGCCCAAAAAGTGTGCGGAAAGTGGAAAATCCAAGTACCTGGGTTGCAATTACATATTGACGGTTTTTGATGCTCATCACTTGACCACGAACAATACGAGCCACTTCCACCCACATGGTCAAACCAACAGCAATAAAAACTTGCCAAAATCCTTTCCCTAAAGCAACAGATATCGCAATGACAAGCAATAAAGTTGGAATTGACCAAGTGACATTGATAATCCACATGACAATCTTGTCAGCCACACCACCGTAAAATCCGCCTAAGCTGCCCAGAAAAATGCCGACGATCAGCGAAATGAATACCGAGATCAAGCCAATGGAAAGGGAAATCCGTGTTCCGACCAACAAACGGCTCAGAACGTCTCTTCCAAACAAGTCGGTTCCCAACACAAACCTATGGTCTGCGATATGCTGATCAACGATTTCAGAAGCCGACGCGAGTCCGTTGAAAGCAGTCATCCGAAACCACTCCTGCTGACCAGGAGAATCAAAGTTGAAATGTTCAATCCAAATTCCATCTTCCTCAACTTGGTAAGATGAAATCGGGTATTGATTTCCAGGATTGGGGTTGCCAAATAACAACGTGGATAGTCGGGAATGATCTTTATCTGCAGCAGTGGGCACATGAAGCATCTTTACCTTAAACCCTGGCGACTGAGAGTGTATTGAGAGATGCATTTGATTAGCATTGACCGAGTTGTCGGGTGCAATGACATAGGCCAAAACAGAAATGGCAACACTGATTAAAATAAAGCCAGTAGCTAGGTAACCCCCCAGATCATATAAAAACGCTCGGTTGGTTGTTTTTTGCAATCGGATTATGTTTATTTTTTTGCGAGTGGTTCTTGCTGATAAATTCTCACTTTAAGTTCATCCAAAATGTTCACAGCTTCTTCGACATAATAGTCTTCTGTTAAGTCTGAAAACCAGCGTTCCCTTTTTTCAAGAAAGATGCTATCTTTTGTAATCCTTTCTTGCTCTGCAGGAGCAATCGTAAATTCCAAGTTATTGTAATATTCCTTTACCGCATCAAATTGATCTGCATAAGTCCGGTCTGCTTCCAGTTCTGAAACATATTCTTGGTAATTCAAAGCGATGCTTTTATCGTTTTGACGTTGCTCGATCCACTTTGCATCTTGGTCAACAAGTTTGAAAATGGGATGATTGTTCACTCGATCCTGACTCTGTTTTATGACCTCGTCGTAATTCAGATAGCCATGCCATTTTGTATATATCAGAGGGGTGATTTGATCCCACGACATAGGGTTGTCCTCATCCCTTTCGCCAATATCGACATAACTATAACGATCCGGAGTAATCACATCGCTTTTAACCCCCTCAAGCTGGGTTGAACCACCATTGATTCTATAAAACTTATCGGTTGTTATTTTTAAAGCCCCGAGGTTTCCATAGGTGCTATTTGAGAGAAATCGGTTGAGATCCACCACATTTTGTACAGTTCCCTTGCCAAATGTTTGCTTACTCCCCAACACAATCGCACGTTCATAGTCCTGAAGAGCTGCTGCTAATATTTCAGAGGCCGATGCGGATAACTCATTCACGAGAATTACCATTGGGCCATCCCAAAGCGTTTTATCATCTCGGTCTCGCAAAACCTCTGTTTTACTCACAGTCGATTTTACCTGTACAATTGGACCTTTGTCAATAAACAGTCCCGCAATATCGACCACCGTTTGCAAGGATCCACCACCATTATTTCTTAAGTCGATGATGAGACCCTCAACGCCTGCCTCTTTGAGATTGATTACCTCCTGCTCGACATCATGCGCTGCGTTTCTTTCTTTGTAACTTTTAAAATCGACATAAAATTTTGGAAGATGGATAAGGCCATATTTCTGATCGAGTCGGTTAATTACACTAGACCGTGCATACGATTCTTCCAAAACAACTAAATCGCGCTTCACAGGAATCGTCTCGATTGTACCATCGACTTTTTTGATCGTCAAGTGAACTGTAGAACCTTTTGGCCCTTTGATCAACTTGATGGCATCGTCCAATCGCATAGATCGAATGTCAACGGCATCTCCTTCCTCTTGCCGAACCAACTGAATTTCATCTCCAACTTCCATAAGCTGATCACGCCAAAGCGGTCCACCAACGATGATATCAACCACCTTAATCGCCTGATCTCTTTTAGAAAGTCGCGCACCGATTCCCTCAAACTTTCCTGACATATTCATGTCAAAACGGTCTTTGTCATCAGGGTTAAAGTAGTTTGTGTGTGGGTCAAACTGCAAAACGAAAGCATTGAGGTAGATGTCAAACCAGTCCTTGCGCTCTAGATCATTCATCAAATCGAAATAATCCTCCATGTTTTCACGCGTTGTTGTTCGTGCTTCTTCTTCAAGAACCACCCATGATGGCGAAACATAATCTGCTGTACTTTCCCCCTCCTTTTTCTCTGCTTCTTGCACCTTATCATATAGCACGCTCAATGTCGATAACTTGAGTTGCTTTCTCCACTTTTCAGCTCGGGAGGTTTGAGAAAGAGGGAATAATTGCTCCTCATAATCCATATCAAACGATTCCTTTTTTTCAAAGTCGAATGGGCGAGACAGCAAGAACGCATACAAACTTTCGACTTCATTCATGCGAAGGATGAGTCTTTTGTAAGTCAAGTCAAAAAATGTCAAATCTAACTCTCTTAACTGATCGTCAATTCGGTACATATATTTGGCAAACTCTCTGTAATCGCTCTGTAAAAAATATCTTTTTTGGCCATCAATACTTTCGAGATAGGTGTGAAAAATTTGTTCAGACATATCGTCATTGAGGGACTTCACATTAAAATGACCACGTTGGATCACATGTGAAATCAGCTCAATCAGTAGTCTATCTTTATCATTACTGACAAACTCTTTTTTTGATGGAATAGAAATCGCCGTGAGTAAATAAAAACCTACAGCAATCGCAAAAACAATATAGGAGGTATTCTTTTTCATTTCATTTTGCTTGAGGGCTTACGAATATAAAGATAATTGTAATATCATGTAAATATCAAGGATATGAGTGGAAAAGGCAAATTGAAATCTGTATTTTTGTTTGTATAAAACACAAACATGAGCAGCAAACCACTAATTCTTGTCACCAATGACGATGGAATAAGCGCCCCTGGGCTTCGCTCCCTTATTCACATGATGAATTCGATTGGAAAGGTGGTTGTGGTCGCTCCTGACAGTCCGCAATCTGGTATGGGGCATGCCATTACGATTAATAGCACCTTGCGTTGTACCCAAGTCAAACTCGACGATGGTCCACAACAAGAATATTCATGTTCTGGAACGCCAGCAGACTGTGTAAAGCTCGGAGTTCATGAAATTTTAAAGCGAAAACCAGACCTCTGCGTTTCTGGAATCAATCATGGCTCTAATGCAGCGATCAATGTCATCTACTCTGGAACCATGAGTGCGGCTATTGAAGCTGGGATTGAAGGTATTCCTGCAATTGGGTTTTCACTGCTCGATTATGCTTGGGATGCAGATTTTACCTCCCTCCACCCTTATGTGAAAAAAATCACAAAATCGGCCTTACAAAACAAAATCCCTGACAGCACGGTTCTCAATGTCAATTTTCCCAAACGAAAAGAAGGTGAAATCAAAGGGATTAAAATTTGTCGTCAAGCCAATGCCTATTGGATTGAAGAGTTCGATAAACGTCAAGACCCCATGGGAAAAGAATACTATTGGATGACTGGTGCATTTATCAATAATGACAAAGGAGAGGACACCGATATTTGGGCGCTCGAAAATGGATATGTTTCAGTCGTTCCAACACAATTTGATCTTACCGCACATCATCAAATTCAAAAACTAAACTCATGGACTTTCTAAAGAAAATCAGTCCTGGATTATTGGGTTGGCTGACTGGACTCGTCTTGCCGTTTGGCACTCTTTTTCTATTGATAGAATATTCGGTTGATGGCAATGCTGTGGACACTATCCCCATGCTGTATGCTTACGATGAGCTAGGCATTTGGATCACAATAGCAGTGCTGCCCAATCTTTTTTTCTTTTGGTGGTGGATTCAAAAAAAGAATACGCGCGCAGCTCAATCTGTTCTTGGCGCAACCATTTTTTGGGCTTTTCTGAGTCTGCTCTTAAAATTTGGTGTATGAAATACTACTTCATCGCTGGAGAGGCTTCAGGAGATTTGCATGGTGCCAATCTAATTGCTGCACTTAAACAAAAAGATGCAAAATCCGAATTTCGAGCTTGGGGAGGAGACAAAATACAAAATCAGGGGGCACAAATCGTAAAACACTACAAATACCTCGCTTTTATGGGGTTTTGGGAGGTTGCCAAAAACCTGAGAACCATCCTTTCCTATATTGCCTTTTGTAAAAAAGATATTCTCGCTTTCAAACCAGATGCTTTAGTCCTTATCGACTACCCGGGTTTTAACATGCGTATCGCAAAATGGGCGACCGCTTTGGGAATTCCAGTACACTATTACATCATGCCACAGGTTTGGGCGTGGAAAGAAAATCGCGTGCGAAAATTGGCAAAGCACACCAATTATCGCTATGCCATACTGCCTTTTGAAGTGGATTTTTTTGAACAAAAACACAAGCTTCCCATTGACTTTGTCGGGCATCCTCTTATCGACGAGTTATCAGCAATCCCCAAGTCGGATGGTACATCGCTTACAGCTGCTTTGGGCTTGACAAAAAATGAAAAGATCATTGCCTTGTTGCCGGGAAGTCGAAAACAAGAAATCAGTAAAATTTTAGGGGTAATGACAAGGATAATTGACTCTTTTCCAGACTATCGATTTGTGATCGCAGGAACGTCAAACATCGATCGATCCCTTTATCATCAACTTGCACCTGGTGTCGATATCGTTATCGATCAAACCTATGATTTGGTTCGTCTTGCTTATGCTGCAATCGTCACAAGTGGAACAGCTACCTTGGAAACAGCTCTGATAAAAACCCCTCAAATCGTGTGTTACAAAACAAGCCCTTTGAGCTTTGCCATCGCCAAACGAATTGTAAAAATTTCCTTTATTTCCCTCGTTAATTTGGTTGTGAACCGTTTGCTCGTACGGGAGTTGATTCAAAGCGAATGTAACCAAACCAAGTTGACAAATTCCCTTCAGGAAATCCTCTCCGAAAACGGTAGAAAAGCGATTCTATCAGGATATGACGAACTCATTGAAAAACTTGGAGGCAAAGGGGCAAGTGAGAAAGTTGCCTCGCTCATTTACAAACGAACTCATGCGTAAATCATTTGCGTTTATTGCTCTTGTTTTTCTGGCTACAAGCTGTGGAGTGCTCAAGAGTGGTAAAAAAATGAAACCCCGTGATGGTGTTGTTTTTTATGCCAA
>JAKMFI010000084.1 GCA_022425505.1 Flavobacteriaceae bacterium
TCTTTTTCCAGAAAATAGTTTTCAAAGGTAGCTGCTGCATCAAACTTTCTTGCTTCTTTTCCCTTTCTGATGATGTGAACTGCGATTATGGTGTCGTTTTGCGCTATCGAATCGACTACGGATTGCCCTTCAATCACACGACCAAAAACTGTGTGTTTTCCGTCGAGCCAAGGGGTTTCTTTGTGCGTGATAAAAAATTGACTTCCATTTGTGCCAGGACCTGCATTTGCCATTGATAATATCCCAGGCCCGTCATGTTTGAGATCTGAAACAATTTCATCGTCAAATTTGTAGCCAGGGCCTCCTTGGCCTGTTCCCGTAGGATCTCCACCTTGGATCATAAAATCAGCAATGACACGATGAAAAATCAATCCATCGTAGTATGCTTTTTCAGTAAATGTAGAATCTACTTGTCGGTTTGTCCCCTCTGCCAGAGACACGAAATTGGCTACGGTTACTGGGGTTTTATCAAAAGTTAATTTCAATTGAATTTCTCCTTTATTGGTGTCAACTTTAGCATACAAGCCATCTTCAAGCTTGGGAGAGCAACTTGCTAAGGTTATGAATAGAATCCCAGTGAAAAGGTGTTTGATTTTCATGATCATTTATTTTGGTTTAAAGGTATATAAATACGTGCAACAATTGGTGTATATGGAGCAATTAATGATCCATCTCCTGATGAGCCATATGCTAGAAAAGATGTTAAGACTATTGTGCTTTCTACGCCAATGGGAATAAAGGGCAAGGACAAGACAACTCCTTGTGGCACGTCTTGATTGGTCATTGGGTTTTGGAAGACTTTCCAGTCGTAGATTGGCACGCCATCGAATTGTTCAAAACGGACATATATTTTTTGTAGATTTTCTACATCTAATACGGGACGATTTTTCGGATTATCAAAGCTGTAATATATGCCGTGATCGGTTTCTGAAAAAGTGGATTCTTGAGCCAGGACCCATTGTTCGATGATTTCAATCTCGCGAGCCAATTGTAATTGATTCTTTTGAACAGAATTTTCAACATGTTGGCTTTTGGATTGTTGTATGGGTCTTCGTGCCTGTTGTTGATCACAAGCAGTCAGGAAAAAGACAAAATAGAGAAAGACTATGCTTGTTGTAAGTCTTGCTGACATTGCTTTAGTTTTTTGAGAAGAAGGTTATGGGTTTCTTGCAGTGAAAGATCTGATTTTCCGCCAGCAGCATTGGTGTGTCCACCACCAGAAAAATGTTCACGAGCAAACTCATTCACAGAAAAGTCTCCTTTTGATCGAAATGACATTTTTACAAAACCATCCGTGGGGTGCTCGATCATCAACACAGCCAATACACAGTTTGAAATGCTCAACCCATAATTGACGATTCCTTCAGAGTCACCTTTTTGGAAATTACATTTTTTCAACTCTTCATGGCTAAGCGTAATGGTTGCAGTACGCAGACTGTCATCATATTGTAAATTGTTGAGGGCAACTCCCAAAAGTTGAAGTCTTCCTAGATGAGCAGTATCATTTACACGGCGATTAATTTCACTGGGATTTGCTCCATTCTCGATGAGATTCGCAACAACTCGGTGTGTCGTGGGAGTCACAGACGGGAATCGAAAAGAGCCAGTATCGGTCAAAATACCAAGATACAGGGCGGTGGCAAGATCAGCACTGATATTGTCTACACCCCCAAGGCTATCGATGATGTGGTAGACCAACTCACAAGTTGAGCCCAGTGAAGGGTATGAAAACGTAAGGTCTGCAAAGTCGTCTGGCTCTTGATGGTGGTCAATAATGATTTTTTGTGCTTGACTTGCAGCCACTTGAACACCCATTTCTCCAATCCGGCTAAGGGTATTGAAATCGAGAGTAAAAATGAGGTCTGCTTGTGCAATTTTTTCATTTGCAATGATTGGATTTTCCTCATAGATAGATAAACTGGATGAGCCGGGAATCCATTTCAAAAAATCGGGATATTGATTTGGACTTATCACTTGCGTATCATGCTTGTTTTGACGAAGAAAATGCATGAAGCCAAGACTACTTCCGATCGCATCACCATCTGGATTGGTATGGGGAACAATGACCACCTGTTTTGGGGTCTCCAATAGAGATTGTAAGTCTTGTATCTTTTCGATTTTCATAGACCGCTAAGATACATAATGATTGTTTGTCAGTAAACACGTTACATTTTGTATTTTTGGGTTTCATATCAATCATGTAACTTCAGACTGTGCGCATCAATTTTTTCAAACAACGAACCAACCGACGTTTTAATTACACACCAAGGTTTTATAAGGGGAAAAAAGATGATACCCCCTACGATTTTGATTCTACATTTTCAAAATATAGAGATATGAGCAACTCAAATGATTTTGGTGCACAATGGCAAACTGCTCGGCGTGACAGTCGCAACAGGTCTAACAGGGGGTTTTCTCGCTTGTTTTTCATTGTACTTGCCACACTCACTCTGATCGCTTTGTACATCCTTGACTTTGATCTTTCCATTTTTAAATCCTAGGAATGCCAGATATCATTTCTTTACTACCTGATCATGTTGCCAATCAGATCGCTGCTGGTGAAGTCGTACAGCGGCCAGCTTCAGTGGTGAAGGAATTGCTTGAAAACGCAGTTGATGCAGGAGCAACATCAATCAAACTCATAGTAAAGGATGGCGGTAAAACCTTGATTCAGGCCATCGACAACGGCAAGGGAATGACGACAACCGATGCGCGTTTGTGTTTTGAACGACATGCTACTTCAAAAATCAAAAAGGCAGAAGATTTATTTTCAATTACAACGAAAGGTTTTCGAGGAGAAGCATTGGCAAGTATCGCCGCGATTTCACAGGTTCGCCTGCGTACAAAGACCAAGAATGCAGAAATTGGAACTGAAATCAGTATTGAAGGAAGTGAAGTTAAAGACCAGCAATCAGTCGCAACCGAAACAGGTTGTTCAATGGCAGTTCGGAATCTGTTCTATAATATACCCGCTAGACGAAATTTTTTAAAATCAAACAATGTCGAGCAGCGCCACATTATAGATGAATTTCAGCGCGTTGCTTTAGTGCATCATCAAATCCGATTTGAGTTATACAATAATGACGCGGTTTTGTTCCAATTGGAGCCAGGCAATTTACGACAGCGAATCGTTCAGGTCTTTGGCAAAAACACCAATGAAAAACTGGTTCCAGTTCAAGAATCCACGGATATTTTACAGTTGAATGGATTTGTTTTTAAGCCAGAGTTTTCAAAAAAATCAAGACAACATCAATTCTTTTTTGTCAATGACCGATTTGTCAAAAGCGCCTACCTTCATCACGCGGTGTTGGCAGCTTTTGAGGGGTTACTTGGTCCAAACATGCAGCCTGGTTATATGCTTTACTTGACAGTACCCACCGAAACAATAGATGTCAATATACATCCTACAAAAACGGAAGTCAAATTTGAAGATGATCACGCACTCTATGCCATTATACGATCGGCTCTCAAGCATAGTTTGGGGCAGTTTAATGTTAGCCCCGTACTTGATTTTAATCGCAATCAGTCCTTTGATGTCCCTGTGGGAAGCAAACCGCCAACACAATCACCAAGTATACAGGTTGATCGAAATTTTAATCCCTTTAACGAGAATCAAAAAGGAAACGATTGGCAGCCATTGTATGAAGGTTTACAAGATGTGACAATTCCTTCGCAGAAAGAGCAAATCTTCGATGATGACCGCATAAATACCCATTCCCCCACACTGCAATTCCATAAAAAATACATCATTACAACACGCGCAGAGGGTTTGATCATCATTCATCAACAACGTGCTCACCAACGTGTTTTGTATGAATCTTTAATTCGTCAAATTAAACAGAGAAGTGTTCCTTCTCAAGTACTTGCTTTCCCCATTCAGGTAGAAATGAACCAACAGCAATTTGCTGAGTTTACGCCCCATCAAAAAACCCTCGAGCTAATGGGGTTCTCCTTTGGAAATACCGATTCTAACTCCTTAGAAATTACAGCGATTCACAATAGCTTGTCCCTGAACTCCGTTCCTGAGTTTTTGTCGAATATGTTGGAGAATCTTGACAACGATCCCACAGACGAGGAGAGTCACCTCAGCCAGATGATGGCAAAAACAATGTCTAAATATGGTGCTATTGGAACTGGCACAGAGCTACATCCTTCGGCTCAAAGCCGATTGATTGAAGATTTGTTTTCTTGTGATGAACCCTCAAGATGCCCAGAAGGAAAAGCTATATTTGCATCGATGACAGATAAAGACATCAAAATCAAATTGAATCTATGAGAACCCTTTCCGATATTGTCAAGCAACTTATCATTGTCAATGTGCTGTTTTTTTTGGGTTCTATGAGTTTGGGAGGGTCAGCTTATGACTTACTTTCGCTACACTACCCACAAAACCCAAAGTTTGCGCCTTGGCAAATTGCAACTCATATGTTTATGCACGGAGGAGTCAATCATATCTTGTTCAATATGTTTGGCTTATGGATGTTTGGCGGTACACTAGCTCAAATGTGGGGGAGAAATAAGTTTTTATTTTTCTATTTTTCTACTGGTCTTGGAGCTGCTGCTCTTCAACTTGGAATTAATTATTTGCAGATTAATGAAGTTGTGGAGCAACTTGTTGGTGCTGGCTTTTCCGCCTCTGACCTGACAAAGACATTGCAAGCTGGACAATATGATACCGCTTGGTTAAACGAAATTTCGCAAAGTCAACTCACACAACTTTTGACCGCATTCAATATGTCAATGGTTGGTGCCTCTGGTGCACTCTATGGGATTCTTGTGGCATTCGCCTTCCTCTTTCCAAACACGGAGTTGATGATTCTCTTTTTACCAATCCCCATTAAAGCCAAATACTTTGTTCCGATACTTCTAGGGAGTGATCTCTTTTTTGGTTTTAGCTCATACTCTTTAGGACCAATTGCGCATTTTGCCCATCTTGGTGGGGCTGTAACTGGTTATGCGATGATGTGGTATTGGAAAAAGCAGCAGTTTAACAATAACCGTTGGGATTTATGAATTTTATTGACCAGATGAAATATCGATACCAAACTTTTGGGTTGGTCGAGCGGCTTATGGTCTTCTTGGTTGTATGCTTTGTTTTGCCTTTTCTCTTGAGAACCGTGTTATTTCTGTTTTCTGTTCCCTTCGATCAGTTTTTTACTTGGCTTCAACTATCCGCTAGTTTTGAGGACTTACTGTATCGACCATGGACAATTGTTTCCTATGCTTTTTTTCATGGTGATTTTGGGCATATTTTCTGGAATCTTATCTTACTTCACTTTGCCGGTCGTATGATGGTAAACTTGTTCAAGCCACAGCTCTTTATCAATACGTTTTTCTTAGGGGTTTTGGTAGGCGGAGCAACCTTTGTTTTGAGTTATAATTTTTTCCCTGCATTTCAAGGGCAATCTCCTCGATTGATTGGGTCTTCGGCAGGTGTCATGGCAGTTCTGATTTTTATGTGTAGCTACATGCCATATAAAGACGTTAGAATATTTGTGTTCAACATCAAATTGTTCTACATCGGCTTGTTGTTTATTGCCCTGGACTTGATTCAAATCCCTGTCAACAACGCCGGGGGGCATTTGGCACACTTGGGTGGTGCACTGATTGGATTTTTATATCAACGAAACATCGCTAGAGGAAATGATTTTGGTCAATGGATTTCAAATTTTTGGAAGTCTCTTTCATCTTTGTTTTCATTCAAAAGGACTCGTGTTCGCAAAGTATATCGATCGCCAAAGCCAAAGCCAAAACAGAAAGATGTAAATCAAGAAAAAATAGATGAGATTCTTGATAAGATTAGTCAGTCTGGTTATGCGAGTTTAACCAAAGAAGAAAAAGAGCTTTTATTTCGGGCAGGCAAGTCTTAAGTTGTAAATTGAAAGAAGCTAAATACAGAACTCCCATATTTTCGCGCTTCTATAAATGCATCATCAGAACTAAACCCCAGTTGTTCGGTGTGCTCAAAGATCAGCCAACCCCCTGGTCGAAGGAGTTTCCGTGTTTGAATGCTGTCTTTTATCATTTGAAACTCCTCTCGCCCGACCTCATATGGCGGATCAGCAAATATGACATCAAAATCTGTGACACATTTACTCATGTAGCTCTGAACAGTTGATCGAATGGATTGGACAGAGAGTCCGAATTCTTCTGCAGTTTTCGCAATAAACCCTGAACACTTGTGATCTGCTTCTACCGCAATCACATTTGGACAGCCCCTAGAGCAGAACTCAAACCCAATACTTCCAGTTCCGCTGTATAAGTCAAGAACCCGAGCCGATTCAAAATTCAATTTATGGTTGAGAATACTAAACACTGCTTCTTTGGCTCGATCTGTTGTTGGTCTGACAGGGAGGTTTTTTGGTATTCTTAATCGTCTTCCCTTATGTGTTCCAGCTATAATGCGCATGTCGGAAGCTCGAGTAGTAGTGTATGGATATGAGGGTGCAATGGTTTTGAACTCGAAAAATTGAGATCTTTAGAAGGGTTAAAAAAGCTTGTCTTGTACACATAGTTTGACAAGAGTTGATGAATTTCGTCTCCAGGGCGTACACGCCCACTTATCCATAGGATTGCTTTCTCCAATTCAATCGCATTATTTTTTGCCATCGCCATTGTATAGTACAGTAAATCTTTTTCATTCTTCCACCGGAAGGCATTGTAAAAGTGTAGCTTTCCCTTTTTCATTAGAAAGAAATAGGCCAAATCATACTGTACATGAACAAACCAATAGGGCTCATTTTTGTCAACGTCTTGTTTGGATAGGACCTCAAGTAGTAAGCTGCTGCAATGGACATAGGAAAACTTACCAAATGACTCGAGTAACATATTGTTTACATTGACATAAGGGATATAGACATTCGCAATTTGAGCAGATGGTAGGGAGTCAAATGAGATGTAGTCTTGCTTTCTAACGTCTGCATGACTTTCCAAGTATGATGCTTTTTTGTTTTTATCGAATAGTTGTAGGGGCACAAAAGAAGAGAGGTTGTTTGCGACACAAACACGAACTTCTGAAAATGACTGTCCAATAACTTCCTGCTCAGTGAGGTATTTATAAATAAAGTGATGTAAGTCTTCTTCTGGAGAATGATCAACGAAATCGTGGGATTTTAGAGAAACAACGTCCTTGCGATTGGTATCACATATCAAAAAAGAAAGTCCACTCCTATTGATCAGAATGGACAATGCATGGTTTGTATTCGAATCGATATTATTCTTTTGTTGAGTCATAGGTTGTTGGCCAATTTCCGCTTGTACTTACTTCGGTTA
>JAKMFI010000096.1 GCA_022425505.1 Flavobacteriaceae bacterium
GCTTGAGTTTGTGGGTGCTCGAAAAGAGAGCTATCAGAAAAATAGCCGAAATCCAGTTGTGGAAAGCGGCAGCTTGGAAGATGATCAAAAACGGAGAGACTTTACGGTCAATGCCTTGGCGTTTGCCCTAAACCCAAAGGAGTTTGGAACATTGATTGACCCGTTTGATGGCCTTGAAGATTTAGACAAAAAAGTTTTAAAAACTCCATTGACCGCTGCACAAACGTTCTCCGACGATCCCCTTCGTATGCTTCGAGCTGTTCGTTTTGCTGCACAACTCGGTTTTACAATTGACCCCTCAACAATGAAGTCCATCCGAATCATGGCTGAACGTATTAAAATCCTATCACAGGAACGGATTGTTGAGGAAATTCATAAAATTTTAATGACCCAAAAGCCTTCTAAAGGGTTTTTACTTTTGGATAAACTCGGCTTACTCAAACATATCTTTCCCGAACTCTGCTCATTGAAGGGAATTGAAGAGGTCGAGGGTCAACGGCATAAAGACAACTTTTATCACACTTTTGAAGTAGTTGACAATATTTGCCAAACCACCGACAACCTCTGGTTGCGATGGGCTGCTTTACTTCATGATATTGGAAAAGCACCCACCAAAAAGTTTAATCAAAAAATAGGTTGGACTTTCCACGGCCATGAATTTTTTGGAGCCAAGATGGTATATAAGCTGTTTAAACGACTCAAAATGCCCCTCAATGAAAAGATGAAATATGTACAAAAACTCGTCTTTATGAGCTCTCGCCCCATTGTGATTTCGGAAGAAATTGTGACTGATGCAGCTGTGCGACGCTTGGTCTTTGATGCTGGAGAGCTGATCGATGATTTGTTACTATTGTGCGAGGCCGATATTACAACCAAAAATCCGCGACGGTTTGAAACCTATCACAACAACTTTAAAATTGTACGTCAAAAAATTATAGATGTCGAAGAAAAAGACCGAATACGAAATTTTCAACCTCCTGTTGATGGAGATGAAATCATGAAAACTTTTGGGGTTGGTCCATGTCGTGAAATTGGGTTGATCAAAGAACATATCAAAGAAGCCATACTCGATGGTGAAATTCCAAATGAATATCAAGCTGCTCATGCAATGATGTTGAAAAAAGCAGAAGAGCTCGGCTTGCAACCAACACAAAAGACAAATGAATAAGTCAATATTTTTGTGGTCAACATCGGCATTATTGTCTGTTTATCTTGTGATTCTTGCAGGAGCAGTAGTACGCATGACAGGAAGCGGTATGGGCTGTCCAGACTGGCCAAAGTGTTTTGGCTATCTCATCCCCCCTACTGAGCGCAGTCAACTCGACTGGCAACCCAACAAAAACTATGAAAAGGGAAATGTGATTATTCTGGACAACACCTTGCAGGTGGCAATCCAAACTTTCGAAAGTGGCAAAACTATCGACTTGCAAAATTGGGAGGCATACACCAAACACGATTATACAACTTTTAACGCAACACACACTTGGGTAGAGTTTATCAATCGCTTGCTTGGAGCGATCTCTGGTTTGATTGTACTTGGTTTGTTTATCCGCAGTCTTTGGTGGATTCGAAAGCAGCCCTTGCTATCTCTCTTTTCGTTTTTTGCAGTTGTTGGAATGGGAATACAGGCGTGGTTGGGAAAAACCGTCGTCGACTCCAACTTGCTTCCGAGCAAAATCTCCCTGCATATGATCATGGCGCTACTGATAGTTAGCGTATTGTTTTTTGTGCGTGCGAAAAGTCATGGGAAACAAATTCAAAAGCCATCCAAAACCTTACTGACACTGATTGTCGGGTCTTTTGCTTTGACGCTGATCCAATTTGGACTCGGGGTTGATGTACGCCAGTTTATCGATTACCAAATCAAACAAGTAGGATATAATGCTCCGCAGCTGTGGCTCGACCGTCCTGAAATCTCTTTTTACGCTCACCGTTCCTTGTCGATCGTTGTTGTGGTGTTGAGTATCTGGATTTATAAACTTGTGATAAAAGAGGGTTTGGCACAAAAATATATTCAATTTATCATTGGGTGTATACTTGCAGAAATCGCACTTGGTATTTTGATGTACTATGTTGATTTCCCTTGGGGGACACAACCCCTTCACTTACTCATTGCAGCCCTGTTGTTCAGCGCCGAATTGTACTGGATATTACGTATAAAAATTAAACCATATGATCTACCGATTTAGAATTGTTTTAGACGCAGAAGAAGATATTTTCAGAGACTTGGAGTTGGAGAGTAGCTCGACTTTCGAAGACTTACACAATGCCATTATTCAGTCTTTTGGTTTGAGTGGTCATGAAATGGCAACCTTTTATGTCACCGACGATGAGTGGAATCAGGGAGAAGCAATTGCATTGACGGATATGCTTGAGGAGCCATCTCGATTGATGGAGCAAACCGCCCTTCATGATATTTTCACAAGTGAGCAGAAAACAGCACTCTACATCTATGACTTTTTAAATATGTGGACCTTTTTTGTCACTTGTGTTGAAGAAGCCGAATCCGTCTCTGGCGTGAGTTACCCACACCTTGTCTTTAGCCATGGTATTGTTCCCGATGAGGCACCACCCAAACAATATGAACAAGCTGATGAGGAATCGTCTGATACGGATCATGAAAGTTGGGAGGATAATGGCTATCCAGATGATGAGTGGTATTAGTTTTCTCTGAGCATTTCGTGATTTTCGTAGTTTCGCTTTACAAATTCAAAAGCAGCACGTACAATTCCACCCATATTAAAACTGTTTTTAAAGTTTTTATCTGGGATATACTCATAGATTTCAGACTTTAACTGCTTGACATTCTCAGTCGTTGAGAGTTCATCTTTTAGCATGCACTTCATCAATTGGGTAAGGCGACTCTCGGAGCTGAGTATGCGCTTGGCGATAATCGCCCGTTCTTCGATTTTATATTGATTGACTGCGTGCTTGTCCAGATGGGCACGTACCAATTCGACCATGGGAAAGTTTTCCTTAAAAAATTGTGGACGATAGACTTTTAACTTGGCCTCATAAGACTGCTGGTCAAAATCGATTGCACGGATTTTATAAACAACCTGATCAAAATCGTGAGTAGGGACAATCACATAGTTATAGGAGCGCATATCGCCCAACAAGCGAATCATGCACCGTTCGTTGAACTTTACAAACTGTTTGGCGATTTGACTCTTTTCGCTTTGTGAACATTTGGGCAGATAGTCCTTGATAAACTCATCGCCGGGAATCCCTGCGATATGTTCTTCCACCAAGGTGTCTTCACAAACCAAAAAATTGAGATTATATGGTGAAAGCATATGCTCAAACTCCAAACCATAGGCGCGAGAAGCATCTGCCTTTTTCACATAGAAGTAGGTGAAGTTATCGTTCAAAATGTTTCGAATCTTAATCCGAAATGGTTTCGAGTTTCCAAAAGTGCAATAATCAACGGCGTCCACATTTAAAAACCGCAATACATCTGTACTTCCGTCGGAGAGCAAAAGCGTGTAGATGCGTTTAAGGTTGTCTTCGATTTCATCGCGCTCACTATCATTGTAAAAAACACGAACCCATAGGGAGTCGTGATCGTTTTTGTCCATCACAGCTACGGAACCTGAAAAACGCATCAAGTCTTGATAGGAGATTGGGAAAGTGGCCGTTCGGTTATAATGCGTGAGGTAATCGCCCAAAAACGGGCTAATCCGATAGCTCGGCTTTTTGGTTGTGATCAATTTATCATTAGACGCCATTTTACAAAAGTAATGGCTTTTGCGCAATCTAAAGAACAATATGAATTGAGCAGTGCCTGAATTTGTGGTATTTTTGTTTACTATGAAGTTTCACATTGTTTCCGATTTTAAGCCAACGGGTGATCAACCAGAGGCCATTCGACAGCTCGTGGAGGGATTGGAAAGTCGTGATCGATTTCAAACCTTATTGGGCGTTACTGGGTCAGGAAAAACCTTTACGGTTGCCAATGTAATCGAAAAGGTGCAACGCCCCACCTTGGTTCTTGCGCACAATAAAACTCTCGCTGCGCAGTTGTATGCAGAGTTTAAGCAGTTTTTTCCAGAAAATGCTGTTGAGTACTTTGTGTCTTATTACGACTATTATCAGCCAGAGGCCTATATCCCCACAACAGGAACCTATATCGAAAAGGACTTGTCGATCAATGAAGAAATCGAAAAGCTCAGACTAAGCACGACTTCTTCTCTCCTGTCGGGTCGTCGGGATGTATTGGTCGTTGCATCTGTTTCTTGCTTGTATGGGATTGGCAATCCGATTGAATTTCGAAAAAACGTCATCGGAGTTGAAGTGGGGCAAGTCATCGCAAGAACTGCATTTTTACATCGGCTCGTGCAAAGTCTTTATGCCCGAACGACTGCTGATTTTCTACATGGAACCTTTCGTGTCAAGGGAGATATTGTAGATATTTTTCCGAGTTATGCCGATCATGCATTTAAAATCCATTTTTTTGGCGACGAAATTGAGGCGATAGAATGCTTTGACCCGATCAACAATAGCATCAAAGAAAAATTTGATAAGCTCACCATTTATCCTGCCAATATGTTTGTGACTTCACCCGACGTATTGCAAAATGCCATTCACCAAATTCAGGATGATTTGGTCTCACAAGTGGGCTATTTTAAAGAGATCGGAAAGCATTTGGAAGCCACGAGATTAGAGGAGCGGACAAACTTTGATCTGGAGATGATTCGGGAATTGGGCTATTGCTCGGGTATCGAAAATTATTCTCGATATATCGATGGTCGTGCTCCCGGAACACGTCCATTTTGCCTGTTGGATTTTTTTCCAGATGACTATTTGATGATCGTTGACGAAAGTCATGTAACCCTATCGCAGGTGCATGCCATGTATGGTGGAGATCGAAGTCGAAAAGAAAATCTGGTGGAATACGGCTTTCGACTCCCTGCCGCTATGGACAACCGACCTTTGAAGTATGAAGAGTTTGAAACCCTTCAAAATCAAGTGATTTATGTGAGCGCGACGCCCGCTGACTATGAATTGGAACAAACAGAGGGAGTGTATGTCGAACAAAT
>JAKMFI010000115.1 GCA_022425505.1 Flavobacteriaceae bacterium
ATGGATGTAGGCACATAATCCGCTACGTCCTTGATTCTTTCAAGAAATCGATGCTTAAAAATCGAGATATTTCGGTCATTTGCACTTGGTCGAGCAAACATAAACATCACTTTAGTTGGTATGTTGTACTTTTGGTGTAAGTCAATCCATGCGTTGTAAATATCAAAGGGATCTGGTCGAAATGATAGCCGAACAGCAAAACGTTCAAAAAGTTTAACAAAACGGAAGTTAAAAAAATCGAATCCACTTTCAACGAGAGTTCGAAGCATACTTTTCGATTTATAGGCATAGGCCTCTGGAACCTCAAGTATTGTTTGAAGTCTTCGTGTTGGGGGTTTGGCAAGTATTTCTGGAAAAACCTCTGAGAAGAAATTCAAAAATTGTCGTGCCCACATATCAACAACAGGTTTGTTTGTAAACTTATATTTCCCCGCTAGAGACCCACTGGTATAAAATCGATTCATATCGTCTTTCAAGTGCGGGATATGTTCTTCGTAGCGAGATAACATATAGAAAGTTGCTGCAAAAATATCATAGGGGATAGAACTCTCTCCATCACAAGGAAAAAAGACAGGCGTTGTTTGCCAACGACTGATTTTAATATCTTGATCCCTTACCCCCTGCTCAAATAATAAAGAGTTTGCCTGAACAAAAAATTCGTTACCCAGCTTTTGATTCGTGTATGAAAACTTTGGCCCATTATGCGCAATAAACGTTTCCAGCACATTCGTGATTTGAATCGGATTCTTTGTGAAAGTCTCAAAAAAATGTGTAAACACATAGCGTACACGAGCATTCAATTGATGGGTATAGATCAGTATCATTTACAGCTGTCCTTCATCGGCAAAGCTAAAATACGTGTTTTCTGTAATGATGAGGTGGTCTAGGAGCCGGATGTCAAGATTTTTTCCAGCTTTTACAAATTTTTTGGTCAAGGAATGATCCGACTGACTTGGTTTCGGATGACCCGAAGGGTGGTTGTGCGCAAGTATCATGGCAACAGCATGTAGTGCAAGTGCTCGCTTAAAGGCAAGTCGCATATCAACTGAAGTTTGCGTAATGCCGCCACCGTAGAGTAATCTTTTCCAACCCCAATATTCTTAGGATTTAAGGTTGTATTAGTTCCACTAAAAAATATGTAATTTTACACTATGTCATCTACTTTTTTAAATTCGTGTTTACTTCAGTTTAGATACTACAAAGAACTAGGTGAAAAAACAATTGAACAAGTACCGGAGATTAAATTGTCATTTCAAATAAATAATGAAACAAATAGTATAAATACGATTGTAAAACACCTTAGTGGTAATATGGTCTCTAGATGGACAGATTTTTTAATTTCAGATGGAGAAAAAGAATCTAGAAATAGAGATGATGAATTCGAAGACAATATCAAATCTAAAAAGGAATTGATGGAAATTTGGGAAAAAGGATGGAAGGTTTTGTTTGACACTCTTGAGAAACTTAATTTTCAAGATTTAGAAAAAATTATATACATAAGGAACGAAGGTCATACAGTAACCGAGTCTATTAATAGACAACTTTGTCATTATTCATACCACGTAGGACAGATAGTAATGATTGGAAAAATCATTTGTGGAAACAAATGGAACTCGTTATCAATCCCTAAAGGAGAAAGTCAATCCTTCAATATGAAAAAGTTTTCAAAAGAAAGAGACAGAAGACATTTCTTGAAGTAATATTTTTAAGGGTTATATACCATTTTTTAGAACTCACTTATATATTCGAATCAATTCAATATCAAAATCTGAATATTCTATAACCTCAGGTTGGTTCAAAATCCTTTGTTTTTTCTCTATTTTCTTCCAAATAACAGAAACTAAAGAGGGATAGAAATCTTTTCCCAATGAACTCTTAAATCCTAACCTATTTAATTCTTTTGAAATACTTCTGTACCCTAACCCTTTGTTTTTAAGTTGAAGGATTTTATTATGTGTTTTTTGATGTGATTTATCTAACTTTCTTCGGTAAACGAATTTGTTGGTAAGAACACTAAGATTGAATGTTAGAAATGGTGTTGGGGTTGGAAAACCAAAAACCTATTACGGCTGAGTTGCTCATGGGTAAGGACCGCATGTTGTTGGTTGAGGTAGATCACCCAAAATTCTTCGTGCTGTAGATTTCCGAGATGAGGTTGGAGAAATTCAAAAACCGATTGACTGCTGCTGAGTTGAATGCGATTGAGTGGAGTCTGCTTATGACGGCGCACCAATTCAAAAGCCGCTGCAAGTCGAGTGGCCTTGGCGAGTCCAACTCCATGAAATTCGCACAACTCTTCTACACTACATTGTGCCAACCTATCGAGATGATTGTCGTACTGAGCCAACATGCGTTGAGCGAGCATAACCGCAGATTCATTGGGTGTACCTGAACCGAGTAAAATTGCTAATAATTCGGAGTTAGTTAAGCTTTTATGGCCATATTTCACCAGCTTTTCTCTTGGTCGATCATCGGGAGCCCATCGATTGATGGGAAAACGTGTACTCATTGGGGACTTGCTTTGGATAAAGATAGGAAAAAACCGCTGTCAATCAACCAAACTGTGAAGATCAAGACCTCCAAAATGTCCCGAACTCATCATTAATACGATTGATGCAGGTTGTTGTTGAAGCCAGTTTGATAGCGTTTCTTTATCGTAGAAAACATATAGTGACTGATGGGAAAAAGCATTGCGGATTGTATCCTCATCAAGCGGATTCTTTCCCTTGGCTTTTCGAGCCTCATCATCGATAAAAACAACTGCAATATCTGCAAGGGCAAGACAATTAGCGTAGGTATGGATAAAACTGGTATCCAAACTACTAAATGTATGAAGCTCCGAACAAGCTAAAAAAAGATCGTTTGGAAATTGTTCGCGCACGGCTTGCGTCGTTGCTTGAACCTTACTCGGAGCATGTGCAAAATCACGGTAGATGCGCTTTCCAGGACGATCAGCAAAAAGCTCTAACCGTTTGGAAGCGCCAGTAAAGGATGGAATGGCTTCGTAAAACATTACTGGCTCAACCCCCATTTGGGTACACACAAGAAGTGCCCCAGAGAGATTGCTCATATTGTGTTGCCCAAAAATTTGCAACGGTATTGGCCCCTCCTCTGATTCCAGTTGAGTTTGACCATTGTCTGTAGTATATGGGTGCGTCTGATAAGGAATCTTTCGAATCGGATGTTCAGTAGTGGCAACCAACTCTTCAAGGATTTCATCTTCTTGGTTGTAAATCAAAATTCCTCCCGCCGTCATCGTCTCAATAAACAACTTAAACTGCTCAACATAGTCTGCTTTGGTGGGAAATACATTGACATGATCCCAAGCAATTCCACTTATTAAAGCAATATTGGGTTTGTAAAGATGAAATTTTGGCCGGCGATCAATCGCCGAGCAGAGATATTCATCTCCCTCTAAAACAACAAAATCGTTATCCTCTGTGAGATGTGTCATGATATCAAATCCCTCGAGCTGGGCACCAACCATAAAGTCCACAGACAAATCCCAATAATCGAGCACATGAAGAATCATGGCGGTAATGCTTGTTTTGCCATGACTGCCTCCAATGACAACTCTTGTTTTCTCTTTGGTCGCTTCGTAAAGATATTCAGGATAGGAGTAAACAGGAATAGACAGGGCCTTGGCTGCCAGAAGTTCTGGGTTATCTGCTTTGGCGTGCATCCCTAAAATTATGGCCTCAATACTCGCATCAATCCGACTTGGATTCCAACCGAAAGATTGCGGAAGTAGCCCTTCTTTTTCAAGACGTGACCTAGAGGGTTCATAAATCGCATCATCACTTCCTGTAACTTGATTTCCTTTTCGGTGTAATGCAATGGCCAAATTGTGCATGGCACTACCCCCTATCGCAATAAAATGTATCCGCATTAGTTTGGCTTTATGTTACGAATATAGGTAGATAAAGGGTCATAGGTTTCCAGAAAAGTATCGAGTTCAGGGACTTCTTCTTTCATGAGGTTTAGCAACTGTGGGTTGTTGTTAAGCTCAGCAAGACGATAGCGGGCAAATACAGGTGGGTATTGGTCTCCAATGTTGGCGTTGTCTAAAAAGTCATTCAATAATTGAATTGCTCGTTGGGAGTCACCAAAAAAATAACTCGTAATCATAGCAAGATCATACCGACTGTCATTGACTGCAAATTGATGTTTGTAATCGGTATAGGCCATTTGTGCTTGATGAGCGAAAGCAGGTTGATCGTTTTTATTCTTTGCGTAGATTGCTCCTGCCAAAGCACCCTCAAGTGGGTTGATCGATTGAATGGCTTTTAACTGTTGCTCTGCTTTGGTTTGGCTACCGCCAAGTAAACGAGGAAGCCCAAGATAGATGTTGAGCAATGCGCGTCTAACGACAAGAGAGTTTGGCTGCAGTCGAACAGCCGCTTCAAAACTCGATCGGAGCTGTACAACATAACGCAAAGAGCGAAAGCTTGGCCTACCCGATAACAAAAACCCAGCAGATGCACCCCGTCCAAATTGATACGCAAATCGATTTGGATTTCGTTCACAGAGTTTATTGTAAAAAGACAGTGCTTCGGTGTATCTGCGATCATGAAGATAGATATTGGCCAAGGTGAATGTTTCTGATTCAGAAAGTGTAGAAACAGACCGATTGGAAAGTTTGTCTAAAACCATTTGCTGCTCGTGATTTAAAGGAGTTAGCGGAAACAGTTCATTAGGTGGTCGCTGCGCACAAAGCACCATAGTCCACAATAGAAACCCTATGTATTTAGAGCGTCCCATAAACGGTCTTTGAGTTGTATTAAACCCTTTTGAGCGACTGATGAAATAAATAAAACGTCATCATCAGGAAATGTTTTTTCGGCAAGGGTTTTCATTTCCTGTTGAAGTTCATCATCTAAAAGATCACTCTTCGAAATCGCAATAACATAATTTTTATCTAGCAATTCTGGATTATAGTTTTTAAGCTCTCCACGAAGTATGGAAAACTGCTCAAACAGGTCGTCAGCGTCGGCAGGGATCAGATAAAGTAAAACTGAATTTCGTTCGATATGTCGTAAAAAATAGTGTCCAAGACCTTTACCTTCCGAAGCGCCCTCAATGATTCCAGGGATATCAGCCATCACAAAAGAACTGTAATCGCGTTGTCTAACGATTCCCAGGTTGGGTTTGAGCGTGGTAAACTCATAATCTGCAATTTTTGGTTTGGCTGCAGTGAGTGCCGCCAAAAGTGTGGATTTTCCCGCATTGGGAAAGCCAACAAGTCCCACGTCAGCCAGAACCTTAAGTTCTAACGTAAAATTGCACTCCTCACCTGACAATCCCGACTGGGCATAGCGAGGAGTTTGATTGGTTGGACTCTTAAAATGCCAATTTCCACGTCCACCTTTACCACCTCGAATTGCCACAAACTCATCTTCGTCTACAATTTCGGTTAGCTTTTCTCCACTATCGTTATCGACAATGACGGTTCCTAAAGGTACGCGAATCACGCAATCTTGCCCATCAGCGCCTGTGCTTCTATTCTTGCTGCCGTCTTTTCCGTGTTCGGCCTTAAAGTGACGATTAAATTTAAAATCCAAAAGAGTCCACAAGTTTGGATCTCCTTTGAAAATGACATGGCCACCTCGTCCGCCATCTCCTCCGTCAGGTCCGCCTTTGGTGATGTATTTTTCTCGGTGTAGGTGTGTCGACCCCTTTCCACCCTTGCCTGAGGAAGCGTGAATTTTTACATAATCGACAAAATTACCCTCCGTCATTTTATAGTGAATCTAGCAATTCAATGAGTTGTTCAGATATTTCTGTCACTGTTCCTACTCCTTTAATGCTGTGGAATTTGTTTAGTGTTTTGTAGTAGTTGATCAAGGGGGCTGTTTTATTATTGTACTCTTCAAAGCGATTGCGAATCTTTTCCTCATCTTGATCGTCTACACGACCGCTATCTTTTCCTCTGTTCAAAAGGCGTTTGATCAGAACTTCCTCATCCACTTCTAGAGCAATTGTTGCCTGAATGTTCATGTCTTTACCATGCAAAAACTCGTCGAGTGCCTCCGCTTGCTTGGCAGTACGAGGGAAGCCGTCAAAAATAAAACCCCCTGCATCTGGGTTCGCATCAACTTCTGCTTCCAACATCTTGATTGTCAACTCATCAGGGACAAGATCACCTTGATCCATATAGGATTTGGCCAAGGCACCCAAGGAGGTATTATTGCCAATATTGTAGCGAAACAAATCACCTGTTGAAATATGAACCAATTGAAAAGCATCACGCAGCAAAGCGGCTTGTGTTCCTTTTCCAGCACCGGGTTTTCCGAAAAGTATTATATTTTTCATCATCAGTTTTAGACAGGCAAAGATACCATAATATCAATTTGATAAGATATAAAATCCCCAAATATGATCAAACAGAAGGGTTTAGCATATTATGAAAAACCCTACTTTTGCACGCATGGGGAACGACGTTTTTTCGTCCAAGCAAAAGCTAGCCATATTGGGAGGTGGTCAATTGGGGAAAATGATGCTCGCCAAATGTCGGCAGTGGGATGTGTTTACCAAGGTTTTAGACCCGAGTCCAACAGCCCCTTCACGCCTTCTAGCAGATGATTTTATTGTTGGAGACTTAATGGATTATCAAACTGTCGTTGACTTTGGACAACAGGCAGATGTAGTCACCATCGAAATTGAAAATGTCAATATCGAGGCCTTGTACACCCTAGAGAAGCAAGGAAAAAAGGTTTATCCAAAACCTGCTACACTCGAAATTATACAAAGCAAAGCCAAACAAAAGCAATTTTATGCTGACAACCAATTCCCAACCTCACCGCATAAAATGTTTGCGCATAAACCTGACTGGAAGGATATTGAAACCCCATGTATATGGAAAGCCAGCCGATTTGGTTATGACGGTTTTGGTGTGAAAAAAATTGAAACCCAATCAGAATGGGAATCCATTCCAGATGTACCTTGTATCTTAGAAGACTGTGTCTCCATAGCAAAAGAGATTGCAGTTATCGTTTCGCGAAATGATAAAGGAGAATCTGTGAGTTACCGTCCAGTTGAAATGGAGTTCCATCCACAAGCTAATCAGGTAGAATTTGTGTTTACACCCTCGACCTTGAATGAAAAGCAATTGGCGGATTCGCAGAAATTGGCAGAGCAAGTCGCTCACGGACTTGAGCATGTTGGACTTTTAGCCGTTGAGCTCTTTCTCAACGACGAAGGTACGCTGCTAATCAACGAGGTTGCCCCTCGCCCACACAACAGTGGTCACCTCACAATTGAAGCTGCTACGACGTCCCAATTTGAACAACATCTACGAACCATACTTGGCTTGCCTTTTGGTGACTGCCGTTTTTTCCATGATGCGATTATGATAAACTTAGTAGGCGCAATAGGTTTTCAAGGTCCTGTTGTATATCAAGGCATGGATGATTTGTTGAATATTTCTGGACTTCATGTTCATTTGTATGGCAAAGCGGAAACAAGACCAATGCGAAAAATGGGACATATTACCTTGTTAGGGTCCGGTATTGATGCGCTGCGTAAAACAGCAAAAAATGTCAAACAGCAGGTTACAGTTCGCTCTGACCAGTCATAAATGGATAATCCCCTTTTCGTTATCTTTGTCAAAAGTAACTTATGAAAGTAGCCATCATTATGGGAAGTGCCTCCGACATGCCTGTCATGGAAGGCGCGATTAAAATCTTACAAGATTTTGGTGTAGAAACACAAGTGGATATCGTTTCTGCTCATCGAACACCATCCTATATGATGCGCTTTGCGACCTCTGCCCACCAAATCGATATCGGCGTAATTATTGCTGGAGCTGGTGGTGCTGCTCACCTTCCTGGTATGGTCGCTGCTGTAAGTCCTCTTCCTGTAATTGGGGTTCCTGTCAAATCGAGAAATTCGATTGATGGTTGGGACTCTGTGCTATCGATTTTACAAATGCCAAGTGGTGTTCCCGTGGCGACTGTGGCGTTGAATGGCGCAGAAAATGCTGGGATTCTTGCTGCTCAGATTCTTGCAACCACTGATAAAGAGCTCCAAAAAAAAATCGTTGCGTATAAAGATGGGCTTGCTGAAAAAGTAGAGGCATCTCGAAAGGATATCAAATCTTAAATCCATTCCCAAACAACAACCATCAACAACCAGACCATAGGAAGTGCCTCCACCCAAAACGAAGCATAATAAGTGCTTTGATCAACGGTTGACACCCATAAACAGACGAGTGCCAAAACAGAAGCGATTAAGGTTGGAATCATATCATAGCTCTGTAGCGACAAAAAATAGGACAGGACAACAACCCCAAATAACATTAAGATACCAAATATTTTAGCACCTCGAACACCTAATACCTGCGGGATCGTTTTCATGCTTTCGCAATCATTGGAGATATCACGGATTTCAAATGGAATCATGGTGGAAAAAGTCCACAATGCCATTTGCAACCATATAAGCCAAGCCGCTCGGTCAAATTCGATTTGATGATTGAGTAATGGCAAGATCACAACCACTGAAGCCCAACAAGCTGCTACAATAAACGACTTGAGGTAAGGCAAGTAGCGTAATCCCCTAAAAAAACGATTACTGGGAAGTACGTAGGTTAAACTCATCATTCCCAACAGAAAAGCAACTAAGAGCGTTTGAGAAGTGAGTTTAGTTGCTGATAAGCCCATGCCCAAGACAGACAGGAATGAAAAAAACAAAAACGGTATATTGAAGCTGGCCGTTATGCTAAGAGAAGCATAGTAACGAATAAAGTTGTAAGTTCCAACAGTCGCACAGAAGATAAAGACAAACAAATCTGTTTGCCACGATATATCAAAGTGTAAATGAGTTAAATACGATAGTGAAAGTACGGCAAGGGCAACATGAGAACTCGACAGAATATAAAATCGAAAAAGTTTTGTAATCAATGAGACAAGCTTTATTGACAAATATAGGGATATGATGGTTAAAAACTTTGTGAATATCCAGCTTAGAAAAACATAAAAGCTGTGTAGTTAACATTAAATTTGTAGGGTTAAGAATTTTGCATTGAAAACCGAAAACTTTGCTTACCGTCATATTGGGCCAAGAGTAGATGAGGTAGAAGATATGCTCCAAACCATCAAAGCAAATTCATTGGACGAGCTTTGTGCGGAGACGATTCCTGCCAATATTCGACTCCAAGGTCAAATGAATCTTCCCGATGCAATGAGTGAGGCCAATTGTATCCAACACATTGCTGCATTGGGATCAAAAAACAAAGTTCACAAAAGCTATATCGGCATGGGGTATCACCCTACCCATCTTCCTGCTGCAATCCAGCGTAATATTCTTGAAAACCCTGGATGGTACACTGCCTATACACCCTATCAAGCCGAAATCGCACAAGGACGGCTTGAGGCCGTTCTCAACTTCCAAACAATGGTTTGTGAATTGACAGCCATGCCCCTTGCAAATGCCTCCTTGTTGGATGAGAGTACAGCGGCAGCTGAGGCGATGAGCATGCTCTATAGTCTCCGAACATCTACACAAAAAAAAGCGGAAGCAAATCAGTTTTTTGTTGACATCAATATTTTACCTCAAACCCTTGCTGTTTTACAAAGCCGAGCGACCCCTTTCGGAATCGAATTGATCCAAGGAGAAGTTGATGACTGGCAACCAACGTCTGATTGTTTTGGTGCAATCTTTCAATACCCTGGCAAATACGGGCAACTCATCGACTTGCAAGCTGCAATTGACAAAGCAAAGAGTCTGGACATTAAAACCACAGTAGCCGCTGATATTATGAGCTTAGCAATTCTTGAAGCGCCTGGGACTTATGGTGCAGATGTGGTTGTTGGAAGCACTCAACGCTTTGGTATTCCGATGGGTTATGGCGGTCCACATGCTGGTTATTTTGCAACCAAAACAGAGTATAAACGAAGTGTTTCTGGTCGTATTATTGGCGTTACGCAGGACAAGCAGGGAAATCGTGCCTTGCGAATGGCATTGCAGACTCGTGAGCAACATATTAAACGAGATCGTGCAACCTCAAACATCTGTACCGCGCAAGTCCTTTTGGCTGTGATGGCTGGGATGTATGCGGTTCATCATGGACCTGAAGGTCTTCGTCAACTCGCGAGACGCATACACAATCACACCCTTACACTCTATAACGGCTTGGTTAAACTGGGCGTTGATGTGAGCAACACTACCTTTTTTGATACTTTGCAGATCAATTGTTCGACTGGAGTCGTTCAAAAGAAAGCGCTTAGCCGAGGGGTGAATCTGAATATCATTGATGATTATCGTCTGACCATATCGATCAGTGAGCTCACAACCGATTCTGATATTGAGGAGCTAATTGACATTTTTAGCAGTAGTAAAACAACCCCCTTGACAGTTCACACAGAACCAGTAGGAATCCCAGCTTCCTTGCAGCGTTCTACCCCCTACCTCACGCAAGAGGTGTTTTATAACTATCAGTCCGAGTCAGCTTTGATGCGCTATATCAAACAACTCGAAAGAAAAGATTTATCCCTTACCCATAGTATGATCGCTTTGGGTTCTTGCACAATGAAACTGAATGCAGCTGCAGAATTGCTGCCGCTCAGTAGACCAGAATGGGGAAATATTCATCCTTTTGCTCCCTTGGATCAGGTGCAGGGCTATCAGCATATTTTGAAGGAGCTCGAAAACGATTTGTCTGAAATTACTGGCTTTGCTGCTACTTCACTCCAGCCCAACTCAGGTGCCCAAGGGGAATTTAGCGGTTTGATGGTCATTCGGTCATATCACAAGGCACGTGGTGATCAACATCGAAATATTTGTTTGATTCCTTCCTCGGCTCACGGAACCAATCCAGCCTCAGCTGTCATGGCAGGTATGCGTGTTATTGTTGTAGGCACCGACAAACACGGGAATATCAATGAGGATGAGTTACGCGAAAAGGCCATGGAATATGCCGAAAATCTGGCTGCTTTGATGATTACCTACCCCTCAACCCATGGGGTGTTTGAATCCTCCATCCAGCGGATTACCAAAGTGATTCACGACTGTGGTGGACAAGTGTACATGGATGGTGCAAATATGAATGCGCAAGTGGGACTCACAAACCCCGCGTTGATTGGAGCGGATGTCTGTCATCTCAACTTGCACAAGACATTTGCCATTCCGCACGGCGGTGGCGGTCCTGGGGTTGGACCGATTTGCGTGGCAAAACACTTAACACCATTTTTACCTTCACATCCTTTTCTCTCAAAAGTTGAACAATCCGTCACAATTTCTGGTGCTCCTTGGGGATCAGCTATGATATGTCTCATCTCTTATGCCTATATTCGAATGCTTGGTGCAAAGGGTTTGAAAAGAGCGACAGAAATTGCGATTCTCAATGCAAATTATATCAAAGCAAGATTGAATAAACACTATGAGATTTTGTACAAAGGAGAATCTGGACGAGCAGCGCATGAGTTTATCATTGACTGCAGACCATTTAAGGAGAAGGGCATCGAAGTCGTAGATATCGCGAAACGATTGATGGACTATGGGTTCCATTCTCCTACAGTTTCGTTTCCAGTGGTTGGTACGATGATGATAGAACCAACTGAAAGCGAAGACAAGTCCGAATTGGATCGATTCTGCGATGCAATGATTTCGATTCGTTTCGAGATTGAAGGAAGTGATACTGACCAAAAAAATAATATTTTGCACAATGCTCCGCACACAATGGGACTCCTCACAGCCGATGAGTGGGATCTTCCCTACAGTCGTAGTGAGGCAGCATATCCGCTTGACTTTGTGAGGCAAAATAAATTTTGGCCAAGTGTAAGGCGAACGGACGAGGCCTTTGGGGATCGTAATTTAATCTGTACCTGTACTCCTATTGAAGAATATCAAACTACAGAAAAATAAATTTAAACAACTGGTTAACAATTATTTATAAATTTAATTTTCAATATCCATTGTTCCCTTCGAATTCTTGTGTTATTTTTGGACGTCGTAGTATTTTTATTATTATTTGACATGGCCGTTAGAATGTATTTAGCTTTGAATAAAACCATGAATCATGGCCATTAAAATTACAGGCACAGGATGTTATATTCCCGAAAATGTTACTTCGAATCGGGACTTTTTGGAACATGAGTTTTTTCAAGCTGATGGCTCCCCCTTTACGACTGAAAATGAAGCGATTATCGAGAAGTTTCAGTCAATTACGGGGATATCGGAGCGGAAGTACGCAAAAAATCATCACAATGCGAGTGACCTCGCAACTTTTGCTGCCGAACGAGCCATAGATGATGCAAATATCGATCCAGAGCAACTGGACTATATTATTGTTGGTCACAATTTTGGGGATGTTGGACACGGTCACAACCAATCTGACATGTTACCAGCTCTTGCCGCGCGAGTCAAGCATCAACTCGGAATACAGAACCCAAGCTGTGTCGCTTATGATTTGATTTTCGGTTGCCCAGGTTGGGTTGAAGGGTTTATCCAGGCTCAAGCTTTTATCAAAGCGGGCATGGCAAAACGTTGTCTTGTTATCGGTGCAGAGACCTTATCGCGGGTGGTGGATCACAACGATCGGGATTCCATGATTTTTGCCGACGGAGCAGGTGCAACGATCATCGAAGAAAAAGAAGGAGATGGAGGACTATTGTCTCATAATACCGCGTCCTACACAACTGATGAAACCTATTATATATATGCAGGTGGTTCTTACTGCAATCCCAAAAATGACAACACCCAGTACATCAAAATGGAAGGGCGAAAGGTTTATGAGTTTGCACTAAGCCATGTTCCCCAAGCAATGAAAGACTGTTTTGATGCTTCTGGACACCAAATTGAAGACCTAAAAAAAGTATTTATCCACCAAGCCAACGAAAAAATGGATGAGGCAATTCTGAAGCGTTTCTATCGATTATACCGAACCCAAATGCCAGAAGGTGTTTTGCCAATGAATATTCAAACCTATGGAAACAGCTCAGTGGCTACTGTACCAACTTTACTAGATTTGGTCCGTAAAGGTCAACTCAAAGATCACAAACTCAATAAAGGAGACGTAATCTTGTTTGCCAGCGTTGGTGCTGGAATGAATATCAATGCGATTACTTATCAGCTTTAAGCAGGGCATCCGAAATCACACTTCCTGTCATCCCGTTCGGAAAAGCAGTGCCCAACAAAGCGCACATTGTCGGGGCTATATCCGTAATCGATGTCTCTTTATACGTGTGACCTGCTTTGATACCACGACCCATCATCAGTAGCGGAGCATGGGTGTCATACGAAAAGCCCGTACCATGAGTTGTTCCCGTATGACCATAATCGATATGACCAGGTTTGGGTATCATATAAATATCTCCCGCTCTTTTGACATGGTTGCCACGAAGCAAGAGGTTATGCAGTTTTTCAGATGGACTCAATTGCGGTACATTGACAGTTTCAAATGCCTTTTCAATGGTCGAAAAGCGGAGAATTACACGGATTGCTTCATCTGCCAATTCATCTAGATCAAGTCTGTTTTTGTTTATTTGATCATGATCCAAATACATCTGATCATTGCCAATATGCAACACCAAATTATCGACACCTGTTTTCGAAAACAAAACTTGATTGACTTGGTCTTTTATCCCCTTACTTTTATCATGCCCACCGGGAAACTTATGATCATTGAGGTATTTGGGAACATGGACAGCGCCATGGTCTGAGGTCAAAAATAGGGTAACATCATCCATTCCAACCATTTGATCGATTTCAGAGAACAATCGTTCCAATTCCAAATCCAAACGAAGGTAGGTGTCTTGGGTTTCGATCGCAGTCAATCCAAACTGGTGTCCAATATGGTCAGTTGAAGAATAGCTGATCATCAATACATCGGTTTCTGCATCTTTGCCTAAACCTTCATGTTTCAGGGCAAGAAGAGCCATATCGGTTACCATGGTGTTTCCAAAAGGAGTATTGCGAACGATGTCCAAGCCCTTATCTTTGTAATAGCCTGGCGATAGGGTCGATAAATCATAGGGGAATGTCGGTCGGTCTGCGCCCTTAAAAATCCCTTCATAGGGTGTATCATCAGGTCCACTAGCGGTATAAGTTTCTATTGGTCGTAAGGTGTTCCACACCAATGAAGCGTATTGGTGAGGATATTTCTTGGCGTTGTATTCAGATACCCAATTTGGCAGAGAATCCATATAGTGCGTGCTTGTCGTAAACACGCCTTCATTCCCTCCTGCAAACCAGTAGGCCGCATTGGCAGAATGTCCAGTTGACAAAACAGCCGAGCGGTCCTTGAGGGAAATACCAATCACCTTGTTTCTAAACTGTGTATGCAGTCGAAGTTGATCTGCAAAAGTGGTTGTAATGAGGTGTTTCGGGGATTTTTTCCCTTTTGTAGTAGACCCCAATCCTTCCACATCATTGTCTTCAACACAGTATACCTCTCTTTGTGATGTACGGTCATACCACTCATTTCCGATAATTCCATGGACAGAAGGTGTTGTTCCAGTTGAAATGGAAGCATGTCCGGGACCCGTTAGGGTTTGGTAATAATTAAAATGGTGGTTGTGAGCCACAAAACCCTCCTTATAAAAGCGTTTAAAGCCATTTGGACTTAAGTCGTCCCAATAGCGAGTGAGGTAATCGTAACGCATTTGATCGACCACGATTCCGATTACGAGCTTCGGTGGCTTTTCTGAATTGATTGGGGAACAGGCCAGCACACTGAGCAATACAATGCAAATAGGTAAGATTTTATTCATGCACATGGATTGAAAGTTTCAAATATAATTTTTTTGAGAGACAAACCCTGTAAGCAAACATTATTTTTTACTTTCGTCAGGTGAATATGCTCAAACACGTCGGTGCCTATTTTTTGATGATTCGGTTGGTGTTTATCAAACCCACCAAACGATCAATTATGTATGGGCTTGTTCTGAAAGAAATTCAGGATTTGATACTGGGTTCACTGGGTATTGTATGTTTTCTTTCTTTTTTTGTGGGCGGTGTTGTCTCGATTCAAACAGCTTTGAATATCGACAGCACTTTTATTCCAGAAAATCTGGTTGGTTTTGCAACGCGACAGTCAATTATTCTTGAATTTGCACCCACCTTTATGGCGATTATTTTAGCTGGAAAAGTGGGGTCCTATATCACATCTAGTATCGGAACCATGCGGGTAACCGAACAAATCGATGCCTTGGAAGTTATGGGCATTAATTCGGTAAACTTTTTGGTGTTCCCCAAACTTATGGCCATGACCTTATTACCCATCGTCATTATCTTTTCGATGTTTTTAGGTATTTTTGGTGGCTGGGCTGCCACCATATATGGGGGCTTTTCGAGCAGTGCCTCATTTATTGAGGGCATTCAATTGGAGTTTAATTCATTTCATGTCGTATATGCTTTTGTAAAAACCTTTTTATTCGCCATCATTTTGGCTACAATCCCCTCCTATCATGGCTATTATATGAAAGGGGGAGCACTAGATGTTGGTCGTGCCAGCACGGTTTCCTTTGTTTGGTGCTCTGTTGTAATTATTGTTGTAAACTATTTTATAACCCAACTCTTTTTCTCATAAGATGATCCAGCTAAAAGACATACATAAAGAGTTTGACAATACGCCAATTTTGAAGGGGATTACAACGGAATTTAAAAGAGGGAAAACAAATCTGGTGATTGGTCAAAGTGGTTCTGGAAAAACCGTTTTACTCAAAATTCTTCTTGGCCTTTTTACTCCTAATCAAGGTGAAATCTATTTTGACGGCATTCCTTTTTCTTCAATGACAGAGGACGAGCATAGAATCCTTCGTAGAGAAATCGGAATGGTGTTTCAAGGGAGTGCATTATTTGATTCGATGAGTGTGGTTGAAAATGTATTGTTTCCCATGCGTATGCTAACGAAATTATCAGAAGCAGAAATGATTGAGCAAGCCGAGACCGTCATTGAGCGTGTCAACCTCATCGATGCGAAACACAAGCTTCCCAATGAAATTTCAGGTGGGATGCAAAAGCGGGTTGCAATTGCGCGGGCGGTTGTTATGCGACCCAAATACCTTTTTTGCGACGAACCGAACTCTGGGTTGGATCCAAAAACAGCAATCGTGATTGACAACCTGATTCAGGAATTAACTAAGGAGTACAATATCACTACCGTCATCAACTCTCATGACATGAACTCGGTCATGGAAATCGGAGAGACCATTCTCTTTTTAAAGGATGGAAACAAAGAATGGGAAGGGTCAAACCAAAATATATTTAAAACCGATAACGAAGCCGTTACAGACTTTGTGTATTCCTCAAACTTGTTCAAAAAAATAAGAAAACTTTATCTAGAGGATTAATCGCTTTCGAGAATAAAGATGCGATTAGGAAGTTGAATTGTCAACCAATTTCGCAAACGTTCTTCTTCGGATGTTATTGCTAAGGAGTCCAAAGAAGAATCCCACTGCACACGAAAGACTGTGACAGTATCTATTGTATCAAAGTTTGAAATATAGGTTTGTGCATAGCGAACTTCACGAGCAAAAGGGCTAATCACCCTCATTTCGGTCAGTATTTCATCGAACGAGATTTGGGGTATTGATTGATGATTCAGTTCACCAATACGTGTTTGTAGTGCTTGTATTTTGGCTTGTTGACGTATAAGTTCCAATGAGTCGCGTTTTCGCAATTCAATCAAATAACGCTGCTGGTCAAAACGCTTGGTCTCTTGTTCCAATTGGTTGATAATTAGTGCTGTATTTTCAAGAGATTCATAGGATGCGATTCGATCCCTTAACAAGCGTTCAACGGCTGGTTCTAAAGGGGCCACACCAAAGGTATTGATAATCACTTTTGGTTGGGAGTCATCAAAAACGATGCGTGCTGTTTGACGCAAGTAATCGGCGTTGTCAATCCCTTGAAGCTCACTGTCCAAAAACAATTGTGCAGCCGCTTGAAAACGACTCTTTTGCAAAACATCAACAAAGGTAAATCCAGCAGGGATCGCCATAAGTAAAGCCAATAAAGTTGCCACACGTGAAATACGACGACGACTTTTGGGGTTGGCATACTCTGTCATCGGAAATCGCAAAAGTTTAACGACGAGATAAGCAGCAAGGGCGATAAAACTGGCATTAATCGCAAACAAATAAAATGCCCCCAGCGCATAGGGAATGTTCGAATGCGCAAGTGCATACCCAACCGTACAAAGGGGTGGCATAAGAGCAGTGGCAATAGCAACTCCAAAAATCACGGAAGCAATGGTTCCCTTTTTGGTTCGGGCAATAATCAAAGCCAAACCACCAAAAAAAGCGATCAATACATCCCGAATGTCAGGGCTGACACGAGCCAAAAGCTCACTGGACTCCTCGCGAAGCGGAAAAAGAGCGAAAAAAAGAAATGCTGTAAGTACGCTGAGCAACACCATGACGCCAAAATTGACCAAAGAACGACGCAATGTGGCCAGGTCGTTGATCGCCAAAGAGACCCCAACACCAAGAACAGGACCCATTAAAGGTGCAATCAACATCGCACCAATGACCACTGCAGTCGAGTTGGCATTCAAACCAATGGAGGCAAGGAAAATTGAACAAATCAATACCCAAGCGGTGGCGCCTCGAAAAGAAATATCATCTTGTATGGCCTGAATTGTTGCTCGATAATCTGTGTCTTTGCGGATGGACAGCAGGGTTGATATAAACCGAAGAAGACTTTTTAAAAACCCTTTCCCTTTCTGTTCAACCTCTGCATTAGCAGCATTGGTTTCTTCTGCAAAGTCAAATTTAGATTCCATTACTCAGATATCTTTAGTTCTCAACCATTTGAACTTCACTGTGTGCAGCGAAGAGATAGGTCCTATTTGTGGCAAGCTCAACACAAGCATAGCGTGTTCTACGCAACTGTCCCAGTTCGTAGATTTTCCCATTGTTAGCTTGAAAGCGTGTACCGGTTTCTAACTTAAAAATAAAAGATTTATCGTTAGCAGGGTCATAGCGCTTGAGTGCAAGAGCCAATGGAGGGTCTGCATCAAGAGTAGCTTTTGGGTTTTTCATGTGTTTTGCCACTAGGCCAAGTAGATCTTCAGGAAAGATTTGATCTTGAAGAAATGGAAGCATTTGTTGCTTAAACGTTTGCCTCCATAATGTGCCATGTGGTTGGGTTCTAAACGGCTGAGCTTGTATAACCAACCAATGCGCCCACTCATGAATAAATGTAATTAAAAACCGATAGGGGTTTTCCATTTTGTTCAAGGTAATCTGAGATCGGCCATCTGGAAATTTTCGAAAATCTCCATGTTTTGTACGCCTTGGGTTGACAACCCGAATGGTAACAGGGTGGTTTTGAATCAAGTCGAGACATTGAGAACGCGCATTGACAGGCAAATACGTCGTAAAAGTATTCATGGTGTAGATTGACTAATCGGGAGAACTTTGCCGTTGTACAAGCGGTGGCCATTGAGCGAAAAATCTGCGATATAGGATGCCATTTCTGTGGCTGAAATAGGGGCTTCATAGTCTGGGAAAGCTTCGGCAAGCATTTCCGTTTGAACCGCTCCCAAAGCCAAGGCATTACATCGCGGGCCATTGTCTTTAAATTCCTCCGCTAATAGTTCGGTCAAAATTCCAAGAGCCCCTTTGCTACTGCTATAAGCAGCAAGTCCAGGAAATTTGGCAGACCCATTTACACCACCCATACTACTGATGTTGAGAATATGGCTGTCCACAGAAAGTAAAGGTAGTAAGTGTCTTATCAGTTGCGCCGCACCAAAAACATTGACACGATAGACCGATTCAAAATCTGCAGAAGTGGTCTCAGAAAATGGTTTATTGATCAGCATACCAGCATTGTTTATTAGTACATCAAAATGATCAACCACGCAGGATCCAACCCAATCTGATATTTGTTGTTCATCGGATAAATCAATAGAAACCGCATGAATCCCCTTTATGTGTTTGAGTTCATCTATGTTGCGAGATAAAGCCCAAACGTCATGTCCTGAATTTTGAAAGGTATCAACCAAAGCACGTCCAATCCCGCGACTGGCACCCGTTACGATAACACGTTTTGGTGAGTGCATCATCTTAAATTACCAAGCGCAAAGGTTGTTCGATATATTCCCGTAGTGTTTGAAGGAATTGCGCGCCAGTAGCTCCATCAACAGTGCGATGATCACAGGCAAGTGTAAGCTTCATTGTACTACCAACTACAATTTCTCCGTCTTTCACCACTGGTTTTTGTACAATCGCGCCGACGGAAAGAATGGCAGAATTGGGTTGATTGATAATGGATGTAAATTCATCGATTCCAAACATACCAAGATTGGAGATGGTAAACGTACTTCCTTCCATTTCGTCTGGTGCAAGCTTTTTGTCACGAGCTCGAACTGCATAGTCTTTGACTTGCGAACCGATTTGAGGCAATGCCATTTCATCGGCAAATCGCACAACAGGAACGACCAGTCCATCCGGAACAGCCACTGCAACTCCGATGTGTACGTGGTGATTGAGTTGCATGCGATCGTCAAACCAACGCGAATTGACTTGTGGATGTTTTTTAAGCGCCAAAGCTGTTGCTTTTACAACGATATCATTAAATGATATTTTGGTGTCGGGCAGCTCATTGTATTGTTTACGGAATGCTATTGCTGCATCCATATCAAATTCTACAGACAGATAATAATGAGGAGCACTAAACTTGGACTCGGCAAGTCGTTTGGCGATTACTTTTCGCATTTGTGAGTTTGGAATATCTTCCGATGATTCCTGACCCTTCGGCACAAAAGCTTGTACACTCGCAGCTGTTGAACCGGGAACAAACTGTTCAATATCACGCTTCACAATTCTTCCATGCTCACCCGTTCCCTGAACTTGGCTAAGGTCAATTCCTTTTTCAGCAGCCATTTTTTTGGCTAGAGGGGATGCCATGATCCTTTCGTTTGTATTGGCAGAAGACACTATCGGTGTAGCAGTTGCTGGAGCGGAAGGTTCCATAGCAGCTGTGGGTGGTGGGGTGTCAACTGTCGTTGTTTCTTTCTCAACTGTCGGAGAACTATCTGAACTCGAACTTGAAGAGGCAGCCAAAACAGAGGCAACATCCGTTCCGCTGGGTCCAATGATCGCAAGTAAACTATCGACAGCGGCAGATTCTCCAACTTGAACTCCTATGTGCAATAATTCCCCTGCATAAAAAGATTCAAATTCCATGGTGGCTTTGTCGGTTTCAATTTCAGCGAGAATTTCGCCTTCCTCAACAGCATCTCCAACATTTTTGAGCCACGAGGCGACTGTTCCTTCTTCCATGGTGTCGCTCAATCGTGGCATTTTAACCACCTCCACTCCCTCAGGAATAGCGGTAGATTGTGTTTTTGTTGTGGGCTCTGGCTGATTTTCTTCTGTTTCAGAAGTTTCTTCTGTAGCAGGAGTCGCTGAATCTCCGTTTATAAGCGCATTGACATCTTCCCCCTCATCACCAATAATGGCAAGTAAGCTATCTACAGCAGCACTTTCACCCTCTGCAATTCCGATGTGAAGAAGAAAGCCCTCATTAAAAGACTCAAACTCCATGGTGGCTTTATCTGTTTCAATTTCAGCAAGTATATCGCCTTCCTCAACTTTATCTCCAACTTTTTTGAGCCATGAAGAGACCGTTCCTTCTTCCATGGTGTCGCTCAATCGTGGCATATTTACTACAATCGCCATATTATAATTTATGTGCTAAAAATGGATAATCGCTTTGTTCGTATACAGCATCGTACATCACCGACTTTTCTGGGTAAGGAGAAGATTCTGCAAAATCTGCACATTCCTGCACCCGAATTTTTACGTCTGCATCAATGCTTCCGAGTTCTTCCTCGGTAGCGAATTCGCTTTTCAAAATAAGCTCGCGAACTTGGGTGATCGGATCAATTTTTCGGTATTCATTGACCTCATCTTTGGTGCGGTAATGCTGTGCGTCTGACATCGAATGTCCACGATATCTGTATGTTTTTGCTTCCAAGAACGTGGGACCATCCCCTTTTCTCGCTCTGTTGATGGCTTCAGAAATACCTTCTGCCACTTTCACAGGATCCATTCCGTCAATGGGTCCACATGGCATTTCATAGCCAAGTCCTAATTTCCAGATATCCGTATGATTGGCTGTGCGCTCAACAGAAGTTCCCATTGCGTAGCCGTTATTCTCTACGATAAACACAACTGGAAGTTTCCAGAGCATGGCGAGATTGAGTGTTTCGTGGAGTGACCCCTGACGAACTGCTCCGTCACCCATGTAACAGAGTGTCACGGCGTCGCTTCCGTGGTATTTATCTCCAAATGCCATTCCAGCACCCAAAGGAATTTGACCTCCGACAATTCCGTGTCCGCCATGAAAGCGGTGTTCTTTTGAAAAAATATGCATTGAGCCCCCAAGACCCTGCGAAGTTCCTGTCGCTTTACCGAATAGTTCGGCCATCACTCGCTTGGGATCAACACCCATCCCAATCGGCTGAACATGGTTGCGATAGGCTGTGATCATGCGGTCTTTGGTAAGATCCATCGCATGGAGAGATCCTGCGAGAACGGCTTCTTGCCCGTTGTAGAGATGTAAAAATCCACGTACTTTTTGTTGGATATAGACAGCAGCGAGCTTGTCCTCAAACTTTCGCCAGAAAAGCATATTCTTGTACCAGCTCAGATAAGTTTCTTTGGTTACTTCTTTCATAGAATCAATATCTTTTGTTTCCAATGATATTTGACTGCAAAGGTAATGCTTTCCCACTTTGTGTAAAAACGGGAAATGGGATTATTCAAACAATGTTGATAATTGCTAGTTCTCTAGAGAATCCCCAAAATTAAATGTCAGCGAAAATCGGAGTGTGTTCTCGAGAGGATTAATCACTTTTGTCGCCGATATTAAATACGAAAGATCGATATCTACAACATTATACTTGAAACCAGCACCAAGAGTAATGAATTTTCGCGCGCCCTTATCTTCATGTTCATTGAAATATCCAGCACGCAAGGCGAAGGCATTGTTGTAATTGAATTCGGCACCTAGAGCCCAAGTAAACTCTTGCAACTCTTCACTAAATCCATCTGGTGCATCTCCAAATGACTTAAAAATTCCGCTGAGAAAGCTCACATCTGGTTGGACATAGCCAGTGATGATCTCTTCCCCTTCGGGATTGGTTGTTGTTATGGGTTCACTTGGCGTAGGCACAAGTAGTTTGTTGATTTCTAATCCCAAACTAAGGGTGTTGTAACTGTCTAAGACAAAGTCAAAACCGCCACCGAGCTTTAAATTCGTTGGTAGATAATCGGCATACCCGTCGGTTTCGTAAGTGAGTTTTGGACCAAGATTGCTGATGTTAAACCCTCCACGCCATTTGCCTTCAAAATTGCTAAAGTCACGCTGTTCAGACTGATAATAACCAGAAATCCCAAAAGCGACTGTACTCGCTGCTGATGCATCACTAGATGAGGAGTCAAGTTTAAGATCAGAATTGATAAAAGCACCCGTTACTCCTAAAGAAAACGATTCATTGAGTTTTAGTGCATAGGAGAAATCCAGCACAAATTCGTTTGGACGTTCGATGAGTGGATTGATAAAGTCCGCTGGTGTTTGTCCGATCTCTATTTCGCCCAAGCTAAAATATTTTAAGCTTGTCGCCCAAGCTGCTCGTTCTGAAACAACCCTGTAATAAGATACATTCGCGAGGAAAATATCATTGACCAATTGACTCAGATAGGGCGTATAACTCACACCGATTCCTGATTCGCTTGGTGCAAAACTATACTTGGACGGATTCCAATTTTGGGAAAAAGCATCTGGTGTGGTAGCAACCCCTTGTTCACCCATGCCTGCTGATCTCGCGTCAGAGGTGATCAAAAGAAATGGAACACCAGTGGTGATCACTCGATTTTGTCCGTATAAAGCGATTGCAATGAATACTAATACAACTGAAAAAAAACTTCTCATCTTAATTAATTCCTTATTATTATGTGTGTCTTAGTGTGTTTTGTATTGGATAACGTTGAATTTAACGTAATCGCACACAAATATACTCCCTTATTTACTAATGTGCCGTCAATAGACTGACCATTCCACACAATCTCACTATTTGTGTTTGTGCCAGAGTATAATGTTTTATTTTGCTCCCATATTTTTTTCCCGTTAATGTCATGAACGATGATGTTTGCTTGAATAAGCTCGCGGGGTTTGTTGTGACTTACCCAAAATGTAGTTTGGGTTTCGAAAGGATTGGGCACGTTATAAATCGCATTGATTAAAATGTTATTTTCACTTGAAACCACAAAATCAATAGCTTGAGTAGATGGGTTGTTATGAGTATCCCAAGCTGTCACAGATAGCGTGTGGGGACCTGGAGAAAGATTGTTGAGTAAGTAGTTGAGATAGCCCGACTGGTAGTCACCGAGATTTGTGCGATAAAAATTATTTAAAACGATTGGGTTTTGCGTCATTCCATCCAAAACAGCCAATAGCTCATGACCATATCCGCCAGAGGTGTTGATGCCATTTTCATCTGAAAATCTAGCGATTAAAATCGGGTTAGTGCCCGTCATATCTCCGCTTACAAATGATTCGTCATCCAAAAAAATTTCTATGAGTGGACCTTGGGTATCCATTTCTGGATTCGGATTGATCCCTCCAATAAAAACGTCGTTGAATAGGCCCGTCTTTTTACTCGTTTTATCATTCGAAACGGCATACATGCTAATACGAGCTTGACCCAGTGGAAGTGAAATATCTTTAGGAATGACCAGTTCGATGTTCCAAAACCCATTATTCACTTCCGCATTTCCCTTAAACACGACATTGCCAAGCGTATTGAAAGTGAATACCCCGTTGCCGTCATTGCCAAGGGTTGTTTTCTCAAGTTCTTTGTCAAAGATTGTCAGTACAACCTCTCCTGAAAAATCATCTAGGAGTTCTCCATTTTTATCTGAAACTTGACCAGCAAGATTCACACGATCAAGGGCGCGTAGTTGTTTATTTTCATCATCTAGTCCTTCAAGTTCATTGCCATTGAGATGTGTCAGATCGACACGGCCTTGTGGAATTGCGAGTTTGAGAGCTGGATCGCCAATAAAAAATATAATCCGCTTCTGGAATGTGCCAAAAAAGTCATTCTTTGACAAGCGCAAGGCCTCTGAAATTGTTGGATAATCATCCAAGCCATAGCCAAATAAATACTCTGCCATGATTTTATTATAGGTGATCCCATTTCCCACATAAATTTGTCTGGTGGTTGAGAGCAATCCAATCACTCCACCAGCTGGATTGGCAAAACTTGCCTCTCCTGCTGTGTACACTTCAGGGTTGTCAAACCGACTGAATTCGCAAGTTGATGTGACAAAGAGAGGGAATCTTCCAGGATTGTAGAGACGATCAGCAAGTTCTTTATCAAATATTCTCTCAGAAGCGAGGCCGCTTTCTCCACCATGACCAAAATAATTGATGGCAAGCGTACCCTGAATAAATTGATTTTCCAAAGCTTGATTGACCCCAGGGTAACGGTCGCCTGAAGCAGATATGACCTGCTCGAAAGCATCAGAATGCACCTTCTGTAAGTTTAAGAATGGTTTATTGGCAATCACTTCCTCTCCCAATTCATCTAGGCGTTCTTGAATGACGCTTTCCCAGTCTTCATCTGGGTCGTCAGATAATATCGTAAATGTGTTTTGCCAGTCACCATTGGCCAAACTGTAATCAATCGATTTATCGACCATTGCGAGAGCACCCTCCTTAGTGTCGAAAAGAATTCGGCCAACTGCCAAATCCATACGATCATAAAAACCGAGTTCTCCTTCGTTGGAATCCATGACTGCATAAAAGTCGTCAGACATATAGCTATTGGCCAAGTGGAAGCTATTCAAGGAATGATAGGTTGGCACAATCATATTGTTGTTTGGGATCCGATCTTTGTAGTCGTAGCTTGTGTCTCCAAACAAACAAATATACTTGGGTTTGTTGTCATCAGAATTGTTGAGGTATGCATAGCGAATGGCATTGCGAATGGCCATGATATCGATATTACCCACACTAAAATCATCGTAAATTTCAGATAAGGTCAAGACCGAAGATTTTAATCCCGTGTGCGTACGGTGGTGTGCAGCTAGCTTGTTGGCCTCCTCTGCAAAGTCGTCGTGTGTGATAATGATATATTCTGCTTCATTAGAAAGTCGTTCCCGCAATTGGGGCGAGGTAAATGTATCTCCATATTCACTGCGCTTCGGGCTGTAAACATCATCTGCACTGTATACATGATAGTGATCGGCATTTTCATTTGATGTAAAATATACCTCCCGATTAGAGTTGGGCCCGAGTACCTGAATCGTACCATTGGGCAGCAATTCCCAAATTGCATCAACGCCAGATGCATAATAAGCATTTGAATTCGTTGTTGTAAACCCAAACTGTCCGAGATCTCCATATAGAATCCGCTCATAAGATACTCGTATGTAATCCAGATAACCAACCGCAGAACTAAATCCCGAAGCATCTTAGCGCAATTGTACATCTAACTCATTTGAAGCCGTAGTTGTCGAAAAACTTATTGTCCCCTCCGATGCTCTTGTAAGGGTTTGTGTTGCTGCTAGATTAAGGGACATACTAGCATTTTCTACATTTAAATCAAAATAGCTGCCACCTGTAGCTGAAGCCGCTGCGGCAAGCTTAATATCGATAGCGGTTGCTGCCTTTCGGTTGGTCAATTGAAAGCTGTAATTTTTGGAGGAGTTGTGGAGAAAACTATCTCCTAACCACTTCCGTCCCATTTGTGCAATATTGACCAGATCTTCTTCAGTGTGAAGACTCACAGATGCGCTCGTTTGCGGATTATCAATAATCGCTGATGATTGTTGGACATTTACCCGAAGTCCATTTTCTCCGCCGTAAGAAATGATATAATGTGCTTGGTCATGATAAAGATTCACTGCAGTTTGACTATCATCATTCCATTCGGTAGAGCCATAAGCATAAAACAGGATATAATCCTCATCATCTATGCTTCCATCGTCCATACCTACGAGATGGAGATGGTTTTCTGAAAACCCATAATTGACTCCTTCGTTTTCCGAATTGATCAAGGAAAGCATTTTTCCTCCTCTACCAAAGATTTTCAGAGTTTCTGGATTGATGGTGGATATTGGCATTCCCAAGTCACGTAAAAACGCAGCTGTTATTTTATGAATACCTGTCTGATTGACTTCAAATCTATAGCCAGACTGCGGGGGCATTGAGTTGATTGATGTAAGATGCTGAACACGCTGTGCGACTAACTGTTTAACTGCATGTCGTACAATGGTAAATCCAGAAACCGCATGTAGCTTGTTATTTTTTACAATAAAGGGTTCGATTTGAACAACAACTTGGTGAACATCTCTTCCTTTGGTTTTGTACACCATTGTATGGGGACGAGCAGCGAATTGATCCAAATCAAAATCTACTTCCAGATCAGATTGAAATTCTTGCGTTTGTACATTCTCAACAGAGTATTGTATGTTTGGATTGTCCCCCAGCTGTTTTGAAATGCTAATAGCAAAGCGCTGATGTTCTTCTTCGTAAAAAACAGTATGACCTATCGCTTTAGGTACTCTTTTTAACAGATCTCCAACATGTATCTTTTCGGTACCTTGCCAATTCCATTGCACATCAATCTGTTGAGACCATAGGCAAACAGGTAAAAAGAAAAGGGTTAATAATCGCATACTAAATCAATAACGAAAAAGTTTGTAAGATAGTGTTTGAAATGAAAAATTATAATAAAAAGGGCTTTATAATCGTTTTTAGGAATATAAATTGTTGATGTTAAAAGCCAAATTTACACATATTTACTATCTTGCAGTCCAAAATAGAATCTGTATGTTGCGCAAATGCATATTCACATTGGCTGTTTTGTCTTCAATCTCCATTGTTTTCACTGGATGTAGCCGAAACGGATCTGTTAAAAGTGGTCAGTCTTCCGCTACAGGTTGGAAGATCGGTGAAGATGGTGGTTTTGACTACAAAGGCAAAGACTATAAAGACCAAATCCAAGGACCTAATTTAATCCTTATTCACGGCGGTACTTATACCAAAGGCCGCGTCCAAGATGATGTCATGAAAGATTGGAACAATGCTCCGGCAAGGATGCAAGTTCGATCTTTTTATATGGACGAAACGGAGGTTACAAACCTAATGTATATTGAATATTTGGATTGGCTAAAGCGTGTTTTTGTCGGTCAACCAGAAATTTACTTTTCTGCTTTACCAGATACCCTTGTGTGGAGAAACCAACTCGGTTACTACGATGACATGGTTAACAACTACCTACGTCATCCTGCTTTTCGCACACACCCTGTAGTTGGGGTAAGTTGGCAACAAGCGAGCAATTTTGCCAAATGGAGAACAAACCGGGTAAACGAATTGATTTTAGAAGAAAAAGATTGGATCTCCAAAGGCGCAAGAACTTCGGGTGACATCCAAGGAATCACCAATTTTGATACAGAGACCTATCTCAAACGACCCGATCTTGTATATGGCGGAAATTATACTGCTGACAACGTAAGAGCAGCTGAAAACGACACAGAAGATCAAACACAATCATTTGTTGGTCGTCGTGCCCAAATCACCGTACGTGGAGAGGGTACAGAGGAAGACGACGTTAAAGTAACCAATGCCAGTGTAGAATATGGTATCGTTTTACCAGAATACAGATTGCCAACTGAAACCGAATGGGAATACGCGGCTCTCGGGCTTGCTGGGATTCGTGAATACAACTCATACCAAGGGAAAAAGAAATATCCTTGGTCGGGTGACACCTCAAGGGTCACACAAAGTCGAAACGCTGGTGATCAACTCGCCAACTTTAAGCAAGGACGTGGGGATTACAGTGGAGTTGCAGGTTGGTCAAATGACGATGCTGAAATCACTGCTGATGTTCGCCAATATCCACCAAACGATTTTGGTTTGTACGGAATGGCAGGTAATGTTTCCGAATGGGTGGCTGATGTCTTTCGACCTCTTACAAATAATGAGGTGAGTGATATGAACTATTTCCGTGGTAATTTATTTCAGACTTATATCACTGAGGACGGGAAAGCCTCTGTAAATAATGATGTTGTGAATTATGATGACGGTCCCAATGGGCGAACTGTGTACAGCCAGCTACCGGGGTCTATCCAAAAAGAAAATATCGTTCCAAATGATTTTGACTCTGAATTCACAAGTCAAGACTTGTTAAATTCAAATGGATTGGTTGCCAACAACCTTGCCTATGCAGATGGCGATAAGCTCTTTCAACGTGACGATGAAGAAATGTATACCAATGCTTTTGACGAAACGCGGAAGAGAGAAGAAAAACGTCTCACTCTTGTATCCAATACCACACGAGTTATCAAAGGAGCATCTTGGAAAGACCGCGCCTATTGGCTCGACCCAGCGCAACGCCGTTATATGCCTGAATTTTTGGCTGCGGACTATATCGGTTTCCGATGTGCAATGTCCTACCTCGGAAGTACAAGCAGTGACCGAAAGCCAAAGGGTATTCCGAAAAACTAAGTACACAATTTTTTAACCAACTGTGATGTCAGCGCTTTACAACATCTTTAGAGACGCTGCGGGAGTCAGTACTGACAGCAGGAACCTCCAAGCTGGTCAACTTTTTTTTGCCCTTAGTGGGCCAAACTTTAACGGAAATCTGTTTGCAAAACAAGCACTTGACAAAGGGGCGATTGCCGTGGTTGTCGATGAAGATATCTTGATTACTGACAATCGAGTGATTCGCGTTGAAAACACCTTAGAATCACTCCAAACGCTTTCGACAGAACATCGAAAAACACTAGGAACAACTATCATTGCTTTGACTGGAAGCAATGGAAAAACCACCACTAAAGAACTCATTCATTCGGTACTCAGCACGACCTTCACGACCGTAGCCACGCAAGGAAACCTCAATAATCACATTGGCGTTCCTCTCACCTTGCTTTCACTAAAAGAAGACACCGAAATCGGCGTCGTCGAAATGGGTGCCAATCACCCAGGAGAGGTTGCGTTGTTGGCCAATATCGCTCAACCAGATGCTGGGCTGATTACCAATTTCGGAAAGGCCCATCTTGAGGGATTTGGTAGCTTGGAAGGGGTTGTAAAAGCCAAGTCAGAACTCTATGACTATCTCATAAAATCAAACGGTCTGATCTTTGCCAATGCCGACGATTCAAAAATCATGGCACAGCTAAAAAGTGAAGATCCCATCACCTACGGAACAGAAACAACGGCAAGGGTATCTGCAACTCTTTTAACGGAAGAAGATGCGATTCGCATTGAGGTTGATCAACAAGAGATACAAACCCAACTCAGCGGGGCTTATAATGGCTACAATGCCTTGGCTGCCTACGCTATCGGTCGCCACTTTGGAGTATCACCACAAAACGCTAAAAGGGCACTAGAGTCCTATATTTCAGAGAACAACCGTTCCCAACTTATTCGAAAAAAAGATCTTCATATTACCCTTGATGCTTACAATGCCAATCCAACGAGTATGCATGCTGCCCTAGCGAGTTTCTCTAAAAAAGAAGGGAAGAAGATTGCGGTTCTTGGGCAAATGAATGAACTCGGAAAGCACACAGAAACCGAACACAAACAACTCGTAGATTGGATAAAAATCTCTTCGATTGATGATTGCTATTGGGTTGGCTCTGCTTTTGAGCAATTTGTATCCGCTGATAAATATTTCACAAATTTAGATCAAGCTATGGATTATTTCTCAAAAACTCCTCTTGGACAAGCATCGCTGCTCGTAAAAGGATCTCGCAGCTTTACCCTCGAAAAATTAGTAGCCGTTTTTCACTAATGGGGCGCACCATTCTATTTCTCGGACTGGTTCTTGTTCTCATCGGAGGCGTACTACTATTGGGAGAAAAGTATGGCGTTAAAAATCCACTTGACTTTCGATTTGGAGGAGAAAATTGGACGTTTTACTTCCCGCTCGGCACTTCCATACTGGTCAGTATTGTTTTGAGCTTATTGATTTACTTCTTTAAAAAGTAAAAAAGATGCTATCCGATGCAGGTGATAAAAATGGTTCTACCACTTGCTTGGTTTCTGTGTTCGCATAAATACACCCCTTGCCAGATTCCGAGTTGAGGAACCCCATTTTTGATTGGAAAGGACACCGATGAACCTAAAATACTACTTTTAATGTGGGACGTCATATCGTCTTTTCCTTCCAAAGTGTGGGTATAGTGATCGTCAGATTCTGATACCATTTTGTTGAAATGGGTTTCAAAATCAACGCGCACGCTTGGGTCAGCATTTTCGTTGATTGTCAGACTTGCGGAAGTGTGTTTGATAAAGACATGCACAATTCCCGTCAGATTAGGTAGTGCAGCAATGATATCATCAGTGATCAAATGAAACCCTCTTGAAAAGGGTTTTAGGGTGATTTCAACTTGATAAGTCATCTTAATTGTGGGTCATACTGGATTCGAACCAATAAAATTTTTATTATTAATTAACTGATAATCAATTTTATATATTTATTTTTTTTTGTCTTATCCACAATTGGCGGATAAAGTTGTCCCTATTTGGTGGATAGTTGAAAAAATAAAACCAAAGAATATTTTATCAGTTGATTATTACATCTAATATAAAAAAGTGAAGAGTAATACTAACCAACATTTTTATTTATCGTTCTTTAATTATAATTTAAAAATCTGATTACTTCTAACTTCTGTTAGATTTGGCAGAAATTATTTTCTTGTTTTTTCTCATATTTCCTTTACGTTTTCTAAAGTTTCTAATACTTATAAATAGAACCAATTGTTCTACTGAGTTGTAGATTACTTTAAGAAATACTTAATCTACCGAGATACTACACCTGACACATGGGGGAAGTACCCAATAATGACCAACACTCACCGATAGGTAAAACCAGTCATTAGTGTTCCGAGAGGTAAAGAAGAAAGGTCTGAACTCGTTAAAATGCAGATAGGTTGAATTCTTGTTTGAGTGTTTGTTAGATTCAACTGAAAAATGGAAACAGTTTTTAAAAGGGAATTTCCCTTAATGGACTCACTATATCTAATTGTGAAGTATTAGATGAGTTTTAAATATTGTAAAAGTTTAAAATAAAGAGTGTCAACCTTGAACTGATTAAGTATTTAGAGTACGAGGTTATTACTGTTTTTTAAAATACTCTGAAAGGAAATAATATGATAGAATTAACAGATGAACAAGCAAGACATATGGTAGAACTATTAAAGAAGAAGTCTGTGTTGATTAAAAACTTTTCTCATAAACTTGAGAAGTACAGAATATCAGGAGATAGAGATAACTATAACAAGAAGTTCAAAGAACTATTAGAGAAAGAAGAGATTAAAGTATATGGAAAGAAGATTGAGTAAAAAGGATTTAATGGAACTCTATGGAGTAGATAGAGTAACCATAGAAGATTGGAGGAGAAATAGAGGATTAAAAATGATAGAAGTGTCTACTCATTCAAAATACATCACAGAAAAGGATTTATTAGAGTGGGAAGAGGGTTTGAAAGAAAATTTTTCAGTTAAGAGGTTAAATAATCAAAGTGTATCAGAATGAATAGAGGTGAAGGGTTGATATACTCTCTAAAATCTTCTGATTTGATTAGTATATCAGTATTTACAGGTTGAGGTTTCTTGTAACTGGAGAAAAACTATTTACCTAAACCCTAATCGGAGTGGTTTTTATATCGGAGGTAGTTTTTTTATCAATGAATTTTTAAAAAATCGAATGATTATATATTATGATTATAAAATGTATTCCAACTATTGATCTATAATCTTGTGCCTCATATTTATATCTAGGTTTAATTTATAAACCTTATTCCTTTTATCAGTTTTAGATTTAGTAACAACCAGACTATCTGTTTTTTTGTCCAATAAATACCTAAGAACATGATTCAAATTTTCAATGATTGATTTACGTGTTCTAGTTAATTGGCTGTAGGTTATTTGGTTATTCTCAATCAGATCAATGATTTCAGTACCTGACATCTCATTTTTAATTAATAAACTCTTCAACACTTTCAATTCATTAGAGTTAAGTAACATCATTTTATTCATATATCTAATTGAATCATTGTTAACCAATATTATTTTTTTTCTTTGATTCTTGTAAATGAAAATAAAGACAAATAATAAAAATAGTATTGGTAATAATGGTCTCCAATTAAATGGTTCGTTGATGAATTTCTCTTCATCTATTGGATTATTTAAGTTCAATTCAAATGTTGAACTTGACTTTAATGACCTTACTTTGTTGTTATTAAAAACAAGTCATTTGTCTTTTTTATTGTAATTCATATTATGTAAATAAATCATAAATTTGAAAAAAAAATAAAATGCTTAACAACTTTAAATCGTTACCGATTTATTTGATTTTATTGTTAAATATATGTGTATACTCTCAAAAAAACTTTACTTATTCGACCTATACCAGTAACAATAATTTCAATCAAAACCAGTGGAATTGTTATCCCGAAAATTTATATCTACATGATTTGGTTTCTGAAGATAATTTTGAGGAAGGAGAACTTTGGGGTATAGGAGATACTATCATAAAAGATTTTAATTCGGATGGACATTGTGATGTGTATGTTTCTCTATGGTGTGAGAACGAAACATTAAAAAGACCATTTATATTATATCTGTATGATCCAGAAACAGGAACTTTAGTTAACAGTTCAGACCTTATATCCAATAACGTTGGTCAACCCTATACTAGAAAATCATTATCAGCAGATTTCAATAATGATGGAAAGTTAGATATCATTAATGTTTCACATCCAGAATTGTTTCTTTATCACAAATCATATCTAGATCTGGTTTTATCCAACGAGAATGGTTGGGTTCAGATTACTTTAGACTCCTTAAGTAGAGCAAACTCAGTTGAAGACATGATGGGAATGGATTCCGGGTACCTTCATGGAATTTCAATTGGTGATTTGGACAATGATGGGGATGTCGACTTTATTACTACTGCATGGCATGATGATGTAATGAGTTCATATCTCAATAATGGAAATGCTACATTCGAGAAATTACCATCAATAGTTGGTGAAATTAACAATCAATCTTTTACAAACGAATTATATGATGTTAATAATGATGGTTGTTTGGATATGATTTATGGTTATCCAGAATTGTATTTGGCTTATGGTAACTGCGACGGAACTTTTGGACCTATGAATAATAATTTTTCTTCAAGTTTTCCAGCAAACTTCAGTAGTGATCCATCTAATGAAAGATTAGATTTTATGGATTATGAATTCTATGACCTAGATAATGACGGTGATGAAGATCTAGTTATCAATACTGGAGAAAACATAAATGTTTACGATGATGGATATTGGAGGTTATTTTTTTTTAGGAATGATGGACAAACATCCGATGGTACTATAAATTTTCAGGATATTTCTACACAAATCAATCAGTCATTATTATCACAGGGATTTTACGTTGATAAAAATGTTAGAGAGGGTGTTAATTACACCCAATTTATGGATGTCAATAATGATGGAATAGTCGATCTAATACCGAAAACCATACCAGGAGGTAATAGGGATGACGATTATTATCATCCCAGGTGGGTTCTTTATGGAACTAATAATTGGGAGTTCAATTATTCATTTTACCCCCAATTTATGGATGTCGTACAATTTGATGTAATTGAAAATAGTTCAAATAGGATAGCATGGGAAATAATTGTGCCAGAAATAAAACAATGTTTTAAAGATTTAGAACTAGGGTATGACACGTGTGAACATATACTTTATACTGAAACACGAGCTGGTACTGAGTGGATAATATATTTTTCGAATAATTCATTTACAAACAAATACGATACATCAGTTTCAAGTACAGTGATATCATCATTTGAAGAAGAAACAATTGATGATAACCCAAGTAATTATGTAAAACGATATCAATCCGACATACCTACAAGCATTTCCTCAGGTAATTATTATTTTAGAATTACACACAGGGATGAGTTTAATCTGGAGTCATCTCTTTCAGATGAATTTCAATTAATTATTAGAAGAGATTCAGATATAGATGGTGTTTTGGATGAGGAAGACCAATGTCCTGACACGCCTACTGGTGCTGTTGTAGATGTAAATGGATGTGAAGTGTTCACTTTACCAGTCCAGAACTTTAAAGTTGAGGTAGGTAGCGCTACTTGTGTAGGTAATAGTGATGGTATTATTAATTTGAGCATTGAAGATGTTTCTTATGATTACTCGGTTACAATTACGGGAAGAGACGATGTAACAATTGTTGGGGACTCTAAAACAGCTTCTATAACTGGCCTTTCAAAGGGGACATATACAGTATGCTTTAAAGTAGATGGGGAAGACGATTTTGAGCAGTGCTTTGAAGTTGAAGTTAACGAACCTCAAGCTTTGAGTGCATTTATGGAGGTTAATGGTCAGAACTTGAATATCACGATGAGTGGTTCATCTCAATATAACATAGATGTGAATGGGAATACCCAAACAACATCTTCTAATAATTTTGAAACCGTATTATCTTCTGGTTTAAATATTATTAAAGTGTACACATCGTTAAAATGCCAAGGATTTGTAGAGGAACAGATTTTAATCTCAGAAGAGGTTTATTACTAC
>JAKMFI010000130.1 GCA_022425505.1 Flavobacteriaceae bacterium
CAACCAGTTCCCGCTGATCGGTCGTTGTCATCGGTTTGTTCGCCAGCTGTTGCTGCCAGATGTAGTACAGTAGTTTTTCATTCATCACATTTGGGGCATGCCTCTACTCTATCACTTCACCTTCCCACTCCAAAATACCTCCGAGTAAATTATAGGTTTCGTTGAATCCCAAGTCACGCATCAATTGTACGGCTTGCGCGCTCCTCGCTCCCGATCGACAATACACATAGTACGATTTGTTCTTGTCCAAGTTGTTGATTTCGTCGACAAAGCCAGGACCCATTCGCAGATCGATGTTTTTTGCGTTGGGAATGTATCCGCTTTCAAATTCTTCTTCTGTGCGTACATCCAATACAACTGCTTCGGGCTGCTCGGTTAAGGCTTGAGCCCATTCATTTTGTGATAGATTTGACATGCTATTTTGTTTTGGCCGAAGATACATACAGCCAGTTAATAATAAAACAATAAACAAATAGTTTTTCCACATTCATTAAATGTATAAAAATTTGGTGAATTAAAAATAAATACTATATTTGTACCTACAACATTTGTAAATACAATTCAATATGTTAGCAAGATCATTGGTCGTTGAGAGTATGCGTTTGGGCCAATTTATGAGTGATGAAATCAGTTGTGCTTTACACCCTTATGGATTGAGTATTCAGCAGTTTAATGTGTTGCGGATTTTGCGGGGCTGTCAGGAAAAACCAGCATCGCTGCAATACATCACCTCTCGAATGATTCATAAAACGAGTAATACAACACGCATTGTGGATCGATTATTGGAGAAAAAACTGGTCAATCGGAAGCCCTGTGCTGAAAACCGAAGAATGGTTGAAATCAACATCACCAAAGCAGGACTTAAAATCTTGACCACTATTGATCCTGTGATTGATAAAAAAGAAAATGAAGTCGCAAGCAGACTGTCCGAAAAAGAATTGACAGCCCTGCTAGACAACTATAAAAAACTATTCGTTACACTTTAATCTAAATTCTATATTATGAAAATAAAATCCTATTTTTTACCTACGTTATTGCTAATGACGACTGTCGCATTTGGCACTGTCAAACCGATTCCCGTTACTGCTGCCACGATTGAGTGGAAGGCCTACAAAATTGCCTATGAGCGTTGGGGAACGATTGAGCTGGAAAGTGGAGAGCTCGATTTTGAAGAAAGCACATTGACAGGGGGAAACTTTGTGGTAGACATGACAAGCATACAGGTGACCAGTCTTGAGGGAAAAAAGAAAGCGAACTTGGAAAAACATCTTCGCTCTGATGATTTCTTTGGCGTAGAGCAATTTCCAGGTGCCACCATGGTGATTACTGCAGTCGAGCAATCCGCTGATGGATATACGGTAACCGGAGATTTTACAATTAAAGGGCAAACCCATCCCGTGATTTTTCCCATGACCGTCGATGGCAATACTGCGATAGCCAAAGTTAAAATTGATCGCTCCAAGTACAATGTTCGATATGGCTCTGACAGTTTTTTTGACAACCTCGGGGACCGTGTCATCTACAATGAGTTTGACCTCAATGTCACATTAACATTTTAAAAAACTGAAAGCTATGAAAATCGATCGTCCAAAATGCGGTTGTGGAAACACACAAAACCACGATGGGTATTGTGATGGATCGCACAACAATAAATAATTTTTCATTTGAGTTGTCTAGTTGACACTTGATTTATATATTTGAATCGCAAATGAAAAATATCAATACTTGGTGGTCTGCATGTAACGCACAGTCGTGAGACACACCTCGTATATACATACCAAAGGGCTTGTCATCACGACAGGCCTTTTTTTATTGTGAAAACTATGAAGTACACACTACAGACACATCATCGCAAATTGCTCGTCGATACCATGACGCCTGTCAATATGTATTTGAAAGTCAGGGACAATTTTCCAAACAGTATTCTTTTGGAAAGCTCGGACTATGGAGTCAACGACAACAGTGTGGCCTATATCTGTTTTAATCCCATTGCGGATATCAAGCTCCAAAATCAGATGTTGTCCATGAGCTATCCCGATGGGAAATCCAAACAAATCCAACTGGCAGAAAACGAGCGAGTGGCCAAGTATTGCAGTGATTTTGCCAAGCAGTTTGCAGGAAATTTTAAATCCGAAAGATTTGTGTCCAACGGCTTGTTTGGCTTTACCTCCTACGATGCTGTCCAGCATTTTGAAGACATTCAGTTTTCGGAAAAAGAAGAAGATGTTCATATCCCACAAATGTATTATGCGCTTTTTCAAAACGTCATTGCTATCAATGTCTTCAACAATGAGGCACATCTCTATGCACATTGTTATCAAGCCGATAGCAATCTAGATGAGGTTGTTGCCGTTTTACAAGCGCCAAACCCCACAACACATTCTTTTTCACGTCAAGGTGAGCCCCATTCCAATTTGACAGATGATGAATTTGTCGAACTTGTCAAAAAGGGAATTCATCATTGCTATCGCGGGGATGTATTTCAAATTGTATTGTCACGACGCTTTTCCCAACAATTTGCTGGGGATGACTTTACGCTATATCGTGTTCTTCGGTCGGTCAACCCGTCGCCCTATTTATTTTATTTTGATTTTGGAGATTACCAAATTTTTGGCAGTTCGCCCGAAGCGCAATTGGTTGTTAAGGATGGAAAAGCAGAGATTCATCCGATTGCGGGTACCTTTCGCAGAACGGGCAATGACAATCAAGATGCCGAGCGTGCCAAGGAGCTTGCAAAAGACCAAAAAGAAAATAGCGAGCATGTGATGCTCGTCGATTTGGCAAGAAACGATCTCAGTCGAAACGGCAATCGTGTACAGGTCGAAAAAAACAGAGAGATTCAATTCTATTCTCACGTCATTCATCTTGTCTCAAAGGTCACGGCGATGAAAAAAGAAAACCGAGACACCATGGAAATTGTGGCTGACACCTTCCCTGCTGGAACGCTGAGTGGGGCACCCAAGCATCGGGCGATGCAACTCATCGATAAATACGAAAATCGAAGTCGTGCTTTTTACGGAGGTGCAATTGGATTTATGGACTTTGACGGCAACTACAATCACGCCATTATCATTCGTTCCTTTTTGAGCAAAAACAATGTCTTGCACTATCAAGCTGGTGCTGGGGTGGTGTCGGAGTCCAAACCCGAAAACGAATTACAAGAAGTCTATAACAAACTAGGGGCTCTCAACAAGGCCTTAGAAGAAGCTGAAAAACTATAACTATGCACATACTTGTCATTGATAATTACGATTCCTTTACCTACAATTTGGTGCATTATCTCGAAGACCTCGATTGTGCGGTAACCGTTAAGCGAAACGACCAACTCACTACCGAAGAGGTGGCGGATTATGATAAAATCGTATTGTCTCCTGGCCCTGGGATCCCAGACGAAGCGGGACTGTTGAAACCCATCATCTCCGCATATGCCAAAACAAAGCCCATTTTGGGAGTTTGTTTGGGGCATCAAGCTATTGGTGAGGTTTTTGGTGGTACCCTGACCAACCTCGATAAAGTCTATCATGGCGTAGCAACTCCCATTAAAGTTCTTGTCGATGATCCACTTTTTACGGGCTTGGGCAAGCAATTTGAAGTTGGACGTTATCACTCTTGGGTGGTCGAAAAGCCCTTGCCAAAGGAACTTGTCCTTTTGGCAGAGGAAGACCATGGGCAAGTGATGGCAATGAAACATAAAGTGTACGACATTTATGGTGTTCAATTTCACCCCGAGTCCATTTTAAGTCCCGAGGGAAAGCAATTGTTGAACAACTGGTTAAAGATGTAAAATGAAAGCGATATTAGAAAAACGAATCCAGAATCAAAGCTTGACAAAAGACGAGGCTAAAAACACCTTGCTTGACATTGGGCAAGGGAAATGCAATTCGCATCATGTGGCAGCATTTTTAACCACCTATATGATGCGCCAAATTACGGTCAACGAGCTCTCTGGTTTTCGTGCTGCTCTGCTTGACCTTTGTATTGCCATTGACTTGTCTGACTATGACCCCATCGACCTATGTGGCACCGGCGGAGACGGAAAAGACACCTTTAATATCTCCACGCTTGCCTCTTTTGTGACGGCTGGTGCTGGGGTTGCTGTGGCAAAACACGGAAACTATGGTG
>JAKMFI010000011.1 GCA_022425505.1 Flavobacteriaceae bacterium
TTTTCTTTTGACTTGGCCAACATCTCTTTCAACTCCCCAGGCGTGAGTGGTTCAACCGCTACGGGCTTTTCAGCCGGCTGAGCCGCTTTTGATTTTGTGGTTGCCGCTGCTGCCACTGGTTCGGCAACTTTTTCCTCTTTTTTCTTGTCAAGGGTAAACTTGATGGCATCCACTGCCGACTTGGTTCGCAGATAGTACATCCCTGTTTTCAGACCCGACTTCCACGCATAAAAATGCATCGAGGTCAGCTTGGCCATCGTGGCGCCTTCCATAAACAAGTTGAGCGATTGCGACTGATCGATAAAATATCCACGCTGACGAGACATATCAATGATGTCTTTCATGCTCATTTCCCAAGCCGTTTTGTAAAGCTCTTTGATCTCGTCGGGAACATTGTCGAGTTGTTGGATCGAACCGTTGGCACGCATCAACTCTTGCTTGAGGTCTTCATTCCAGATCCCAAGGTTGACCAGGTCTTCAAGCAAGTGTTTGTTTACAACAATAAACTCACCCGAAAGCACTCGACGAGTGTAGATATTGGAAGTATATGGCTCAAAGCATTCGTTGTTTCCGAGGATCTGTGAGGTTGAGGCCGTTGGCATGGGTGCTACAAGCAGGGAGTTGCGAACCCCGTGCTTTTTGACATCCTTCCGAAGAGCGGTCCAGTCCCATCGGCCACTGAGTTCCTCGTCTTTGATTCCCCAAAGATTGTGTTGAAAATCCCCTTTGGAGATCGGCGATCCTTTATAGCTTTCATAGGGCCCTTCCTCTTTTGCCATGTCTTTGGAGGCAGTCAGTGCCGCAAAATAAAGGGTTTCAAAAATCTCTTGGTTGAGTGCCTTTGCTTCGTCGGAAGTAAAGGGCATTCGCAGTTTGATAAAGGTATCGGCCAACCCTTGCACACCCAGTCCAATCGGGCGGTGTCTAAAGTTGCTATTTTCTGCTTCTTTAACAGGATAGTAGTTGCGGTCGATTACCTTGTTTAGGTTTTTGGTTGCACGCACCGTCACGTCATACAGCCCTTGGTGGTCAAAACCACCGTCTTTGACAAACATCGGCAAGGCAATAGATGCTAGGTTACAAACCGCTACTTCGTCGGCAGAGGTATATTCCAAAATCTCCGTACATAAATTTGACGAGCGGATAGTCCCTAGGTTTTTTTGATTCGACTTGCGGTTTGCCGCATCTTTATACAACATATAAGGCGTTCCAGTTTCGATTTGAGATTCGAGGATTTTCTCCCAAAGCTCTCGCGCCTTGATCGTTTTGCGACCCTTGTTACTGGATTCGTATTCGAGGTATTTTTTCTCAAATTCTTCACCGTGGCTATCATACAAGCCCGGGCACTCGTTGGGACACATCAATGTCCAAGTTGTATCTTCCTCAACACGACGCATAAACAAGTCGGGAATCCACATGGCATAGAACAAATCGCGGGCACGCATTTCTTCTTTACCGTGGTTCTTCTTCAAATTGAGGAAGTCGAAAATGTCGGCATGCCATGGCTCTACATAAATGGCAAATGAACCTTTTCTTTTTCCACCACCTTGATCGACATAGCGAGCGGTATCATTAAACACTCGGAGCATGGGGACGATCCCGTTTGAGGTGCCATTGGTTCCTGCGATATAAGAGCCCGTGGCGCGAATATTGTGAATTGACAATCCAATCCCACCTGCCGATTGGGATATTTTTGCCGTTTGCTTGAGCGTGTCATAAATGCCGTCGATACTATCGTCTTTCATGGCGAGCAAAAAGCAAGATGACATTTGTGGTTTGGGCGTTCCCGAATTAAAGAGGGTCGGGGTGGCGTGGGTAAAATATTTTTTAGACATCAAGTGATAGGTCTCTATCGCCGCGTCGAGGTCATCGAGGTGGATCCCAACAGAAACCCGCATCAACATATGTTGCGGACGTTCGACAATCTCGCCATTGAGTTTGAGCAGATACGAACGCTCGAGAGTTTTAAAGCCAAAATAGTCATAGCCAAAGTCGCGGTTGTAGATGATTGTGGAGTCGAGGAGTTCTGCGTTGTCTTTGATGATTTTGTACACATTGTCTGCAAGTAGTGGTGCTTTTTTTCCTGTGCGTGGATTGACGTAAGTGAACAAATCCGTCATCGTATCGACAAAAGATTTTTTGGTGTTTTTGTGAAGGTTTGAAACCGAAATTCGGGCTGCGAGCAGTGCATAGTCTGGGTGGGTTGTGGTCATGGTGGCCGCGGTTTCGGCAGCGAGGTTATCGAGCTCTGAAGTGGTTACCCCATCATACAATCCCTCGATGACGCGCATGGCAACTTTGACTGGGTCAACCAAGTCATTTAACCCATAACACAGCTTACGCACACGTGCTGTGATCTTATCAAACATGATGGGCTCTTTGCGACCATCTCTTTTTAGTACATACATCTCTCCTCTTTTTTTGACAAAAAAATACTACCCTTATCCGGGACAACTACTCTGCTAAATGTGTGAAAAAGGACCTTAAAAGTCGTCGTCGAACGAATACTTTTCTTTCTCTTCGGTCTCTTGTTTCAGTACCCCTGCTTTCTGATATTCTGAAACTCGCTTTTCGAAGAAGTTTGTTTTTCCTTGAAGCGAAATCATATCCATGAAATCAAATGGGTTGGTTACGTTATATTCTTTTCCTAGCTCTAATTCAACCAACAATCTGTCAGTGACAAACTCCAGGTATTGCGTCATGAGTTTGGCGTTCATCCCAATCAAACTCACTGGCAACGACTCGGTGATAAATTCGCGCTCAATGGTTAAGGCATCTAAAATAATTTCGCGAATTCGTGCTGGGGGAACTTTGTTGATCAGGTGTTTATTGTGCAAGTGAACAGCAAAGTCACAGTGCATCCCTTCATCCCGTGAAATCAATTCGTTGGAGAAGGTCAAGCCCGGCATCAAACCGCGTTTCTTCAGCCAAAAAATAGAACAAAAGGCACCCGAAAAGAAAATCCCCTCAACCGCAGCAAAAGCAATCAAACGCTCAGCAAAAGATTCCGAATCTACCCAACGCAGTGCCCACTCGGCCTTGCGCTTGATGGCTGGAAAAATTTCGATTGCACGGAACAATTTGTCTTTTTCTGCCTCGTCCTTGACATAGGTGTCAATCAATAAAGAGTAGGTTTCGGAATGAATATTCTCCATCATGATTTGAAAGCCGTAGAAGAACTTCACCTCACTGTACTGGACTTCATTGACAAAATTTTCTGCCAAGTTCTCGTTCACAATCCCATCCGACGCAGCAAAAAATGCCAAGATATGCTTGACAAAGTAACGCTCGTCGTCACTGAGTTTGTCTTTCCAGTCTGTCAAATCCTGGTGCAAATCGATCTCCTCTGCAGTCCAAAAACACGCTTCTTGTTTTTTGTACCACTCCCAAATGTCGTGGTGTTCGATTGGAAAAATTACAAAGCGATTTTTGTTGTCCTGCAAAATGGGTTCGACTGCTGCCATAATTTATGTTTTGTTTTCGTGTGTTTTTTGTGTTGAGAAATCAACCTTACAAATCTTCTCTTTTTTTATGAAAATTAAAAGCCATAGTTTTTCACAATGCAACTGATTTTTTAACATTCGTTCAGTTTTTTCCTACGAAACGGCAAACAAGACTATTTTTTAAATTCCTGTAAATCAATAAATTAAACTGTCGTATATGGTTTAACGTCAGCCCTGAATATTTTTTTGGGTTTATTGCTTTTTATTTTGTTCGCTTGCGACACGCTCCAAATCCGCATACCAATCCGAACCAAATTTTTCGCGTAAGGCCTCTGCCACAAAGCGATACAACGGCATCTGCTTTTGCGCACCATTGGCACAACCCGAGCTGCAAATTTGCCAACGGTGATAGTTGACCGCCGTAAATACAGCATAGTCGTTTACACGCACAGGGTACAAATGACAGGAGATCGGTTTTTTCCAATCCACAGCGCCGGCTTGGTGGGCTTGCTCGATACCGCAATGCGCCCAACCCCGCTCATCAAAAGTGGCATAGGCGCAGGCCTTGCCCTCTACAAGTGGGGTCTCCAAACTCTTGTCTTCGGCTACGATTGAGTTGCCTTGGGCTGCAATCGCGTCCCGACCCGCAGGATCCAAAAATGGCGCGATCGCCTCATAGTCCTTGGCCAGCCGATCGACCTCCACCTCGTCAAGCGGCGCCCCCGCTTCGCCCTCCACGCAACATGCCCCCTTGCACTGCGACAAATCACAAGCAAAGTGCGCTTCCAACAACTCTTCCGATACCAACGTATTGCCCAACTGAAACATCTGACAAAACTACAATATTCATTCCCAAGATTGTATCTTTGCACCATGTTTGATGTCAAAGAAATTCTAACAGCTGGCATGGTGCTTTTTGCAGTCATCGATATTATTGGGAGTACTCCCATTATTATCGGGCTGCGCCAAAAGGTTGGCCATATCCAATCGGAAAAGGCATCCTTGGTCGCCATGATTATTATGATTGGGTTTTTGTTTGTGGGAGAAGAAATTCTAAACCTCATCGGGATTGACGTCAACTCTTTTGCAGTGGCGGGGTCGATTGTGATTTTCTTTTTGGCACTCGAAATGATTTTGGGGGTTCAGCTTTATAAAGAAGAGTCTCCCGAAACTGCCTCTATCGTTCCCATTGCCTTTCCGCTCATCGCTGGTGCAGGAACGTTGACCTCCTTGCTTGCCTTACGCGCCGAGTTTGCTGTGGCCAATATTATTGTTGCCATTGTCGTCAATATCCTTGTCGTGTATATGGTGCTCAAATCTTCTAAACGCATCGAACGCTTTTTGGGAAACTCTGGCATCAGTGTGATCCGCAAAGTCTTTGGTGTCATTCTGCTCGCCATTGCCGTCAAACTTTTTGCCAGTAACGTCCAAGAACTCTTTTAATCATTTGCTATGAAAAAACTCATTCTCGCTCTTGGCTTTCTCGCCATCGGTCTCGTTGTCTTTAATTGTTTTTATGTGGACTTTGCTGCCCCCATGCAAGGAGATAGCATTGTCGCATTGGTCGGGATTGTGGCTGGTCTGTGTGCCATTGTTTTGCTCGCCCTTTTGTGGGTCGCCAAAGCCATTCAGGATAAGGTCAAATAAAGCTTATAGCTCGACTTCCAATAGCTCGAGTCCGACCCCTGCTTTTTGTAGGAACTCCAAACCCGAAGTGTCTTTATAGGTTTCGCCATAGACCACGCGAACGATCCCCGCTTGGTGAATAAGCTTGCTGCATTGCTGGCAGGGCGATAAAGTAATGTAGAGCGTTGCACCTGCACAAGATTGGGTGGATGCGGCAACTTTCATAATCGCATTGGCCTCGGCGTGGAGCACATACCAATTCGTGAGACCGTCCTCGTCCTCACAGCGGTTGTCAAAGCCCGTGGGGGCTCCGTTATATCCATCCGAAATGATCATCCGATCTTTCACAATCAGCGAGCCAACCTGCTTGCGTTTGCAATGCGATAGCTTGGCCCACTCGAGTGCCATCCGCATATAGGCGGTATCGTAGCGGCGTTGTTTGGCTTGGTCTTTGGTCATGGCCAGCGTTCAATTATTATCGGCAGCAAGATACCAATTATCACACTCGAAACCACAAGAACCCAATCGCGGCGATTGCGACCCAAAACGGAGAGCACCACAAAAGAAAGCAACAGCATCAATGCCCCCAAAACGATTTGCGCACCCTCTATCCCAAGTGCAAAAAACAATAAGGAACTCCACAAGGGTTGTTCCACATCGCGTATCAATTCGAAATACCCAGCAAAACCAAATCCGTGAACAAGCCCAAAAAACAAGGTAACCCACAACACAAGCCGATTGCTCCTGACCCATACACGTTGGGCATAGATCATATTGTAAACCGCCGTTGCGGCAATGCTCATAGGAATCAGAAACTCAATCCAGGTTGAAGATACCTTCACCACTTCAAGCGAAGCGAGAACCAAGGACAAACTGTGCCCGATCGTAAAGCAGGTGATAAGCCACAACAAAGATTTCCATTGTCTTGCGGAAAAGGGCAAACAAAGCGCAGCGAGAAACAGCAAATGGTCATAGCCCCGCCAGTCCCAAACATGAGAAAAACCCAACTCAACCAATAACCAAAAATCACTCATTGCACTGCCAAACTTAACAAAAACCTAAAATCCGCGTTCACTTTTGATTTGTTCATAGGCCTTTTGGATGTTTTGAAATTTTTCGCGCGCCGCCTTCACATAGGCCTCCCCGAGGTGTTGCACCTTGTCGGGGTGGTGCCGTTTGGCCAAGTCGCGATAGGCCTTTTTAATCTCTACATCAGTGGCTGTTTTGTCCACCTCCAAAATTTTGTATGCCCCGTCCACTTGTTTGATAAACATGGCCTTAATGCTTTCAAAGTCGATGGGTCGAACTCTCAAGTAGCGGGAAAAGGATTCGATTTTTAGCCATTCCGCTTCGGAAACCGAACCGTCGGCTTGGGCAATGCCAAACAAAAAGTGGAGCAACTGCAACAGACTTTCATAACGGGCATAAGTGGCAAAGTGGTTGCAGATTTCGGCTGCGGACACGTCGGTTTTGCGCAGCTCATTGTTAAAAATCCGAAACACCTCATTGGCGCGTGCCTTGCCATAGGCCGACACAAAATAACGCCGTACATAGTCCAATTCTTTTTGGGTGACTTTGCCATCGGCTTTGATCACCAAACTCGCTAGGGTGAGTAACTTCAACTCAAAGTCGCGGGTGTTGATCCGCGTACTCCCCATATTGGTATAGACGCGGGTATTGGAAACCAAGCTGCCCAAAAAATAGCCGAGGATAGCGCCGGGTAATCGAAAAACCAAAAAACCGATAAAAGCAAACAACAACGCCATGTCACAAAAGTACAAAGAACCGCTTCGATTCTCAGTTTTGTTTACAACAAGTTTCTTCGATCGCTCATCAGCGTGGTATTGACAAACTGACCGCCATCAAAGTCGATGCGGTGGACTTTGACGGCGATGGGAAACGAACCAATATCATTGGCGCTCATCACAAGCTTCTTTTCACTGTCACGTTCCAACTCGAATTTTCCGTTGAAGAGTTTTGAAAATTCTGTTTTGGCAATAAGCACACCCGTGATTAGCAACAGATTGTTGCGGTTGGCGTTTTTGAGCAAGCGCTTGTTGGGATGCAAAAAGTCGGCAACCTTCAAGTAGTTTTGCACATCGCCAATGGCTACTTCTGTCGATGTGACTTGGTCATAGCTCAGCCCAACTCGTTTGACCGATTGTAGACCGACATTTGGCTCTAACTCTCCTACCACGCCTAGCGCATGCCGCAAGCCATCGAGCACCGACAAGCCAATGTGGAACCGATAATTGTTTTGGACCGTATGATTGATGCGCAGGGCTTTGGTTCGGCGTTTGCCCAACTTGATCGGACTTTCAAACGCATGATCGATATGGGTGTAGTACAACTCTGCCTCGTCTAGCGGCCGCTTGAGCCACAACTGCAAGAGCCCGTGATTGTGCACG
>JAKMFI010000012.1 GCA_022425505.1 Flavobacteriaceae bacterium
ACCTATACTGCTCAAGCCCTCGTTTCCCGAAAGTTTAGCGAGAAACTATCCTTACAACTCTCGCCAACCCTGATTCACAAAAACCTGACGGAAGTTGATGAGGAAAGCAATATGCAGTTTGTAATGGCTGCTGGCGGTCGATATAAGCTCAGCAAACGCATCAGCTTAAATATGGACTACGGTTTGGTAACCAACCGACCACAAGAGCTCAACTACAACAATATGCTCTCCATTGGATTGGACATTGAAACGGGCGGACACGTCTTTCAACTCCATTTTACCAACTCCCGATCGATGCTCGAACATAGCTTTTTGACCGAAGCATCAGGCGATTGGTCAGAGGGGGATATCCATTTTGGATTTAATATCAGTAGAGTGTTTGATTGGTAGTCACTTTCGTATTACTTTTGTCTTGTAAAACAATCAAACTATGTCCTCATTTGACGTTGCTGTTATCGGATCTGGCCCTGGTGGCTATGTAGCAGCGATTCGCTGTGCGCAGTTGGGTCTGTCCACTGCCCTTATCGAAAAATACAACACCCTAGGCGGTACTTGCCTCAATGTGGGTTGTATTCCTTCCAAATCCCTTTTGGATTCCTCGCATCATTATGAGGAGTCGATCAAAAATTTTGCTACCCATGGGATTGATGTGGAAGGGGAAATCAAGATCAACTTTGGGCAGATGATGAAAAGAAAGTCAGAAGTCATCGAGCAAACCACCAAGGGGATTGACTTTCTGATGGATAAAAACAAAATCACGGTTTTTTACGGTCTTGGCAAATTTGTTGATGCGACACATATCGAAATCGCAGGCAAGAAAAAACAGACCATCGAAGCCAAACACAGTATCATTGCAACGGGTTCCAAACCCGCAGTTTTACCTTTTGTCACTTTGGACAAGGAACGAATCATCACGTCCACAGAAGCCCTTTCCCTAACCGAAATCCCCAAGCATTTGGTGGTGATAGGCGGTGGGGTTATTGGACTTGAGCTCGGTCAGGTCTATCGCCGATTGGGTGCTGAAGTATCTGTTGTGGAATATGCCGATCGCATTACGCCAATCATGGACAGTTCGCTTTCCAAAGAATTGATGAAAGTGATGAAAAAACAAGGCGTTAAATTCTATCTCTCACACCAAGTCAGTGGGGTAGAGCGCAAAGGCGATGAGGTGACCGTCACTGCCAAAGACAAAAAGCGACAAGACGTTACGTTTACGGGCGATTACTGCCTGATGTCTGTAGGACGCAAACCCTATACCGAAGGACTTGGCCTAAAAGATGCTGGCGTTGTGGTCAATGAGCGTGGACAAGTGGAAGTGAACAAACAACTCCAAACCTCGGTCTCGAATATCTATGCCATTGGCGATGTAGTACGCGGTGCGATGCTCGCTCACAAGGCAGAGGAAGAAGGGGTGATGGCTGCAGAAATCATCGCGGGGCAACAACCGCATATCGATCACAATCTCATTCCAAATGTGATTTATACCTGGCCGGAAGTGGCTGCGGTTGGTAAAACCGAAGAAGAACTCAAAGCCGCAGGTGTGGGCTATAAAGCAGGGCAGTTTTCCATGCGTGCATTGGGACGTGCCAGAGCGAGTATGGATACGGACGGTTTTGTCAAAATCCTAGCAGACGCCAAAACCGACGAGGTTCTCGGCATTCATATCATTGGTGCAAGAGCTGCCGATTTGATTGCACAGGCGGTTACTGCGATGGAATTTAGAGCATCTGCCGAAGATATTGCTCGAATGAGTCATGCGCATCCCACCTATGCAGAAGCGATGAAAGAGGCCGCTTTGGCTGCCACGGAAGACCGCGCGCTACACGTTTAGACAGCTTATTTTTCGAAGTACTTTGTGAATTTCTCGCGTATGGCGTCGAGTTCTAGGTTACCAATGCTTCCGCTATGGGTGTGCTTTGCCATTTTGGGAGGAACAAATTCCCCCTTATTGATGGCTTCTCCAATCTGGACGTAGGCATCCCGAAACGGAACTCCTTGTTGAATGAGTTCGTGTAGGGCATCTACACTAAATACATGGGTGTACTTTTCATCTGAGAGAATATCGCCTTTGACCTGCACTTCTTTTACACTTGAAGTGGTCATCGTCAAACAGCTTTTGACCTCATCGATGGCTTGCATAATCGGCCCTTTAAACAATTGCATTTCTCTGTGGTAGCCACTGGGTAAATTGGTACTCATCAACGCTAATTCGTTGGGAAGGGCTTGGAGTTTGTTGCATTTCCCACGGATGAGTTCAAACACATCTGGGTTTTTTTTGTGTGGCATGATGCTAGAGCCCGTTGTGATATCATCTGGAAAGGAGATAAAATCAAAGTTTTGACTCATATACAAACAAACATCCATCGAAAACCGACTCAGCGTTCCAGCGAGACTACCAATGACTTGTGCCAAGTTTTTTTCGAGTTTTCCCCTACTCATTTGCGCTGCTACAACATTGTATTTCAGGGTGTCAAATCCTAGCGTTGCTGTGGTGTCATGTCGGTCTATCGGGAAGGAACTGCCATAGCCCGCAGCACTCCCTAGTGGATTTTGGTCACACAAGGTATGAACAGTATTAAGCAAAAGCACCTCATCGGCAAGAATTTCCGCATAAGCAGAAAACCACAACCCAAAGGAAGATGGCATGGCGATTTGTAAATGTGTGTATCCTGGTAACAACTGATCCTTATACCGATCTGCCAAGGTCATATACTGCTCAAATAACGCTTTTACAAGTTGCTTGATTTCTTGAATTTCATCTTTGAGGTAGAGCTGCATGGCGACCAATACCTGATCGTTTCTCGAACGCGCAGTATGGATTTTTTTACCAACGTCTCCGTATGTCTTTGTCAATTCGTACTCAATCTTAGAGTGAACGTCCTCAAATTCGTCAGAAATCGTAAACGTTCCTTCTTCAACTTCTTTAGACAATGCAGCAAGCCCCTCAACAAGCTGATCGACTTCGGATTGGGAAAGAAAGCCAACCTTTCCCAACATCTTTGCATGAGCTTTTGATGCAATGATATCATAGGGAGCAAGTCGCAAATCCCAGTGGCGGTCATCACCAACCGTAAATTGGTCGATGTGGTCTCTTACTTTTATTCCTTTTTTTTGCCAGATTTTCATGATGTTATTACTTGGTCAAGCAATTCGATATATAAACGAACCGCTTCTTTGATTTCATTTTCATAAATAAATTCGTCTGCCGTATGTGATCTCGTCGAATCCCCAGGACCGAGTTTGAGTGACGGACAGGATAGGGCTGCCTGATCGGATAGGGTAGGCGAGCCATAGGTGTTTCTCCCCATCACAACTCCCGCAACAACTAGCGGATGGTTGTTATCGATTGAGGAAGATTGCAATCGCAAGGAACGAGCGGTTACCTCACAGGGTGCCTGACCGACCAAATCTGCAATTTCTTGATTGGTATAGCATTCGTTTACGCGTACATCTAACACAAGATTAACCTGTGCTGGTACGACGTTGTGCTGACTGCCAGCGTTGATTTGGGTGATGGTGAGTTTCACCGGTCCGAGCGTATCAGATACTTTATCAAACGAAAGGTTTTGAAACCATTGGATGACATCCATACTTTTCAAAATCGGGTTGTCGTTGTTGGGGTGAGCGGCATGTCCAGCTGTTCCTTTTACCACTGCATCAAAAACAACAAGTCCCTTCTCGGCGATGGCCAATTCCATTTGCGTGGGCTCTCCAACAATCGCTACATCGACTACAGGTAGATCTTTTAACAAGCTGTTTAATCCGTTTGGCCCTGAGCTTTCTTCTTCTGCTGTTGCGGCAACAATCAGGTTGTAGGTGAGGTTTTCCGCTTCGTAGAAATGGGCAAACAGTCCGAGTAAGGATACCAAAGCGCCTCCAGCATCATTGCTGCCCAATCCAAACAGTTTTCCATCGATAATCTCCGCTTTGTGTGGGTCACGCGTGTAGGCCTTATTGGGTCTTACGGTATCGTGATGTGAATTTAATAGCAAATTCGGTTTGGCTGGGTCGTAGTGCTTGTTAAAAGCAAAGACATTGTTTTGAATGCGCTGGGTCTCAACCCCTTTACTGTGTAACCAGTTTTGGATACAATCAGCCGTTTGAGATTCCTCTCCAGAGAAGGAGGGGATTTCAATCAATTGCATTAGCAACCCAATCACATCATCTGCTAAATGGTCTGTACTCATCCGATTACTGTTGTTTTAAGTGCCTGTTCGTCGTGAACAGTCTCTGGTTTTTCAATGGTTACTGCTTGAACCCCATGTTGGAGTGCCATCACGGCATTTTGCAATTTGGGAAGCATCCCATCTGCGATAATGCCCTTGTGGTGCAGTTCGTCCACTTCGTTGACTTCAATGGTAGGGATCACACTGTTTTCGTCCTTGATGTTTTTCAATACACCTGCATGTCCAAAGCAATAGTGTAAATACACCTCGTAATCCGCAGCTAAAGCACTGGCGACAGTGGCAGCGATGGTATCGGCATTTGTATTGAGCAGTTGACCGTTTTGGTCATGAGTAATCGCGCAAAACACAGGAGATAAACCAATCGACAGAAATGCCTTTAGACTTTCCGTATTGACCTCGCTGATATCCCCAGCCCATCCATAGTCAATGTCTTGTACAGGCCTTTTGTTTGCTTGAATCAGATTGGCGTCTGCACCCGAAACACCAATAGCGTTGGTGCCGAGTTTTTGGAGACCCGCTACAACTGTTTTATTGGCAAGACCAGCATAAACCATAACAGCTACTTCTAGGGCATCGTCGTCAGTGATTCGTCTTCCGTTGTGCATTTTGGGTTCTATACCCAGTTTTTCACAGAGTACACTGGCTTGACTACCACCGCCATGGACAAGGATTTTGTGTCCAGAAAGTGCATGAAAAGAGGCCAAAGCGGTTGCTGTCGCACTGCTGTCCTCGAGTAATCCACCGCCAAGTTTGACAATGTGTAGCTTATCCATGGGTTAAAAATTCTTGTAATACGGCCTGTGCGGCAAAAGTTCTGTTGTTGGCTTGTTCGATCACCAATGACTTTGGGTGGTCCAAAACGCCGTCTGATGCAACTACGTTTCTTCTGATGGGAAGACAATGCATAAAAAACGCGTCGTTGGTGTGTTTCATTTTATCAGCTGTCATCATCCACTCGTTGTCTGTTCGCAAAATCGCACCGTAATCGGTATAAGAACACCAGTTTTTGACATAGACCACATCGGCACCTGCCAATGCTTCTTCCTGATTGTAGTTTACTGTATGATTCCCGACAATAGCAGGATTAAGGTCATAACCCTCTGGGTGGGTAATGATAAAGTCTGCTTCTGTGTGATTCATCAATCCGATAAATGAGTTGGCAACCGCGTGCGGCAATGCCTTTGGATGGGGCGCCCAACTCAACACAATTTTTGGCTTTTTGACGGTTACTTGCTCCTGTATCGTTAGCCCATCTGCCAAAGCTTGTAAGGGGTGTGCTGTTGCACTTTCCATATTGATGATGGGAACCGCAGCAAACTCTGCAAATTTTCGAAGGACTTGCTCTTCTTCATCACGCTTTTTGTCGGTCAAGGAAGCAAACGCCCGAATCGCAACAAAATCACAGTATTGGGACACGACTTGCGCTGCTTCTTTTACGTGTTCAGATCGAAGTCCACTCATAATGGTTTCGTTTTCATACTCGATTGCCCAGGCCTCATTGCTAAAGTTCATTACCATGACGTCCAAACCGAGATTTCTTGCAGCCTTTTGGGTGCTGAGTCGTGTGCGTAAACTCGGATTGAAGAACAATAAGCCAATCGTTTTTCGTTGTCCCAAATGCGCGTGAGCAAAGGGATCTTGTTTGCAGCTTTTGGCAAGTGCAATGGTCTTTTTCGGATCGACCAAATCTTGTAAGGTGATAAAATTTTTCATCAGTGACATACTTTTAAGGCAATAAACAATTGATCCAAATGCTTTTGTTTGACATTGAGTGGGGGTAGGATTCGAATTAGGTTTTTGTTGCTACTCCCTCCAGTAAAAATACGGTGTTTAAAAATCAATTCTTTTCGCAATGCGCCCACTTCGTTCTCAAATTCCAATCCGAGCATCAGTCCTCTTCCTTTGATGGTTTTGACAAAAGGTAGCTCTTTGGCTTTTTCAACAAAGTATTTGCCCATGGCTTTGGCGTGATCGTAAAGTTTTTCTTTTTCCAACACCTGTAAAACCGCTAGGGAAGCGCTACAAGCAAGGTGGTTACCACCAAAAGTTGTTCCCAACAGTCCATACTTGGCCTTGATGACTGGGTTGACAAGGATCCCCCCAACTGGAAAGCCATTTCCCATGCCTTTGGCGATACTGATAATATGCGGATTGATGTTGTATTTCTGAAAGGCAAAGAAGTCGCCACTGCGGCCAAAGCCAGATTGTACTTCATCAGCAATCAGGCAAGTTTGATGGGTTTCACAAAGTGTTTCCATTTGCGCAACAAACGCTGCTGATGGCTCATCCAAACCACCAACCCCCTGTATAGCTTCAAAAATGACAGCACAAACATCCCCTTTGGCCAGCTCATTCTCAAGCGCATCAGCATCGTTGAACGGAATAAAATCCACTTGTTGTTGATTGTTCAAAGGTGCCTGTATGTTTTTGTTGTCCGTGGCAGCAACTGCTGCGCTGGTACGTCCATGAAAGGCATTGTCAAAGGCAATCACTCTTGATTTTCCAGTGTGAAATGAGGCTAGTTTAAGTGCATTTTCATTTGCCTCTGCGCCCGAACTACACATAAACAGCTCATAACTGGTACAACCCGACTGTCGATTGATCTCTGCAGATAGTTTTTCTTGCAATGGATTTTGAACCGCATTGGAGTAAAATCCAATTCGATGGAGTTGCTTTCTCAACATTCGTTTATAGGTTCGGTGACCATGCCCGATAGAAATCACTGCATGACCTCCGTATAAATCGAGATATTTGGTCCCTTTTTGATCATAGACATAAACCCCACGGGCTTTGGTGGGCTCTACGTCATACAAGGGATATACATCAAATAAGGGCATGGCTTATCCTTTACTAATCACATTAATTTTATTAAACGAAGCAACAATCCCTTTGATTAAAGACGAACTCAGTCCTTGGTGCTCCATTTCATTGAGTCCTTCGATTGTACAGCCCTGTGGCGTAGTCACCTTATCGATTTCCTGTTCTGGATGAGAGTCGGTTTCAATCAATAAGGAAGCGGCTCCCAGGGCAGTGTTCATCGACATTTTCATGGCCTCATCCGCATCAAAACCGAGTTGAACGCCCCCTTGGGTCGTTGCACGAATCAATCGCATCCAAAAGGCAATCCCTGAAGCACAGATGACCGTTGCAGCTCGCATATGCTTTTCGTCGATAATGATGCTTGTACCGAGGGCATTGTAAATCGCTTCCGCGAGTGATAGGCGTTGTTTTCCTTTGTCATTGGCACATAAACAAGTCATTGATTTGCCAACTGAAATTGCTGTGTTTGGCATCGATCGAATGATGTATTTGTCGTTTCCGACTACAGCCTCCATCTTCTCGATTGAAAACCCAGTCACTGTTGAAATTAAGACATGTTTTTGGGTGAATAGATCTGCATTTTTTGCAAGAACTTCGCTGAGTTGAGAGGGTTGTACGGCAAAAATAATGACGTCAGAAGATGAAATGGCTTCCGCATTATCATCCGTGATGTGTGTGTTTTTGTACTCACTCCAATCCGAAATCGAAGATGTATTGCGCTTGGTCAGGTATAATTGCGTAATAATATTGTTGGTCAATAGCCCTTTGGCAATACTCAAGCCAAGATTTCCAGCTCCGATAATTGCGATTTTCATAGTATTTTGTGTTTAATGTACGTTTGCTTTTAGTTGTAATCCTGTTGTTTGTGGCCACGAAAACATTAAATTCATGTTTTCAACGGCTTGCCCTGATGCCCCTTTGAGAAGGTTGTCTAAACAACTGGTAATCAGGAGTAAATTGTTGTGTTTATGCAAGTGAATCAAGCAGTTGTTGGTGTTGACTACCATTTTTAAATCCAATGCTTTCTTGGTGATGTGCGTAAACGAGCTATTGGCATAAAATTGTTCATACAGAGAATAGGCATCATCAACGTTTCCATCATATGTTGTGTACACACTTGCAAATATCCCTCGGGTAAAGTTTCCCCGAATCGGTAAAAAATTGATTTCAGGAATATTTGGTTGTAGGGCTTGGAGGGTTTCGCCAATTTCTCCCAAATGCTGATGGGTAAATGGCTTATACCAAGACACATTGTTGTTTCGCCAGCTAAAGTGAGAAGTAGAAGAAGGTTTTACACCTGCGCCTGTGCTTCCAGTGATGGCGTGTACTTGAACATCATTTTGTAGCAACCCTTTTTTAGCAAGGGGTAAAAGTGCCAATTGAATCGCTGTTGCAAAACAACCGGGATTGGCTACCGCTTGTGCAGACTGAATTTTTTGTTTTTGAAATTCAGGTAAGCCATACACATAAGACTTTGCTAAAAAATGCTGATCATTCTGCAATCGAAATTCATTGCTTAAATCAATAATTTTTGTGTTGTCGTTCATCGGGTTTTCGTGTAAGAAAGCTCCCGACAATCCATGTCCAAGACACAAGAACAACACATCCACATTTAGATTGACTTCATCCGTAAACTTCAAATCGGTTTGTCCAATCAAATCCGTATGCGTTTCAGTAAGATGCGTTCCAGGTCGCGTGCTGCTATACACAAAATCAATGGTAACCAAAGGATGATTCACCAACAAGCGAAGGAGCTCACCACCCGTGTAGCCAGATCCGCCGATGACTCCGACCGTCTTTTTAGCTGTTGTTGACATGGTTGTATATTTTAGTTGCGTTTGCGGTAACGGTGATAAATCCTTTCGCATCTTCACTCGTCCAGTTGCGGTTCATCTCTCCATAGCTACCAAAAGAGGAATCCATTAAATCATGAGCCGATTCGATGCCGTCAAGGGTAAATCGATAGGGATGGAGGGTGATAAAGACCGTTCCAGTAACCATGTTTTGCGAACTTTCCATAAATGCCTCAATATCTCTCAACACAGGATCGAGATAATGTCCTTCGTGCAAATGCATTCCATAAAAACTTGCGAGTTGTTCTTTTTGTTGCTGCTGCCATTTGCTCAAGGTGTGTTTTTCGAGTAAGTGATGTGCTTTGATGATCAAAAGCGGAGCAGCTGCTTCAAAGCCCACTCTTCCTTTGATCCCAATGATTGTATCCCCAACGTGGATATCTCTTCCGATCGCATAACTAGAGGCGATTTGATCAAGCGCCTGAATGGCAGAAACCGCATCCATTTGTTTGCCGTCAATGCCAGATAATTGCCCTTTTGTAAACTGAAGAGCAATTTTGGTTGGTTGCTGTTCGGATAATTGACTCGGGTAGGCCTCTTCTGGCAGCGGATCTTTCGATTCCAGCGTTTCTTTTCCACCAACACTCGTACCCCAAAGTCCTTTGTTGACAGAGTATTGGGCTTTGGCCCATTCCATTTCGACTCCATGAGACATGAGAAAGGCAATCTCGTCTTCTCTCGACAACTTTTGGTCGCGAATCGGCGTAATAATTTCAATGTTTGGCGCTAGGGTTTGAAAAATCAAGTCAAATCGCACTTGATCGTTACCGGCACCTGTACTGCCATGCGCAATATGGGTGGCTCCTATGGATTTGGCGTAATTGACAATCTCTACTGCTTGTATAATTCGCTCGGCACTAACCGAAAGGGGATAGGTATTGTTTTTCAAGACATTGCCGAACACCAAAAACCGAATCACTTTCTGATAAAAGGTATCCACCGCATCAATAGACTCGTAGGATGTTGCGCCTAAAGCCATGGCTTTGGCAGACAATGATTTGACTTCCTCAGCGTCAAAACCACCAGTGTTTACACTTACTGCGTGCACTTCATAACCCAACTGGCTGAGGTGCTTTACACAATAGGAGGTGTCTAGACCTCCGCTGTAGGCAAGGACTAACTTTTTCATGCTTTTTTCTTGTTTAGAAACAATGATTGTTTGATTTTGTTCAATCGACTCATGACGGCGTTGTCATAGGTCTTTTCTTCTGCATCTGCTTGAGGGTCATAGAGCATCCCTGTACACAGACACATTTTGTGATCGGTCCTTGTGAGGACGTCGTAATTTTTACAGGTTTGGCATCCCTTCCAAAAGTCAGGATCATCTGTCAATTCAGAAAACGTAACGGGCTTGTAGCCGAGTTCATAATTGATTTTCATCACAGGGAGACCTGTGGTAATCCCAAAGACCTTGGCGTCGGGATATTTTTCTCTGGAATACTCAAAGATTTTTGTTTTGATCGCTTTTGCCAGCCCTTTTCCTCTGTATTCTGGCGCGACAATCAAACCCGAATGGGCAACATATTTGCTATGTCCCCAAACCTCGATATAGCAAAAGCCCGCAAAGACATCACCGTCTAAAGCGATTACCGCGTTTTTGTTTTCGATTTTGCTAACAATATACGCTGGTATACGCCGTGCGATTCCCGTTCCTCTCACCTGAGCAGAGGAAGCGATTAGTTCCGAAATTTGTTTCGCATACTGAATATGCGACTTGCCTGCAATGACAATGTTCATTGTGCTGTGAATTTGAATTGAAAAATAGATGATGAAGATGAAGCTGGACGCACCATAGCTCCCTAAAGACTATATACCCCCAAAGGGGCGACGCGGGCGGCGTAGAGTTAGCGAGAAGTCTCTTTTTAAAATCACGTTGCAAATATCAATAAAAATTGTGAAAATAAAAGGGTTACTGCTAAATCTATTGATTATTTTTGTTACAAATCTAACAATCTGTATTCGTTGAAACGCAGTTTTACCCGTTTTTCACACCCCGATATTGAACAACTCAAGTTGCAACTTTTGCATTGGTCGAAACGCTATTCGACAACAGTTGTGTTGGATTCGAATGAATATGCGCATCAAGAAACGGACTATGACTTTATCCTCGCAACGGATGCCCATTCTGTAGTACAATCACAAAATCAAGATGACCTTGACGCCTTACAAACGCATCTTCATTCCAATCTCGACTGGTTGTTTGGCTTTCTCTCATACGACCTAAAAAACCAATTGGAAAACCTACAGTCGCAAAATCTTGATCATCTAGACTTTCCCGAACTATTCTTTTTTCAACCCAAACGCTTGTGGATCATCAAAGGCAATCGAGTAGAAGCACATTATTTATCTCCATATCTGCCAAATGATGATTGGAATCAGATCATGTCCACTTCAAATCAGTACGCAGACAGTATAGAAAAAGAGGTTTTCATGCAGCACCGGATTTCCAAAGCAGATTATCTCGCCAAAACACAAGCTCTCCAGCAGCATATCGCAAGAGGTGATATCTACGAAGTGAATTTTTGTATGGAACTCTATGCAGAAGATGCTAACGCCGAACCACATACCCTGTTTCAAGAACTCAATCAAAAGGCAAAATCACCCTTTTCTGCGTTTGTCCAAATCGATGACAAATATGTACTCAGCAGTTCCCCTGAGCGATTTTTAAAACGCGTTGGGGATCGGTTGATTTCCCAACCGATCAAAGGAACAGCAAAACGCCATATCGATATGATTCAGGATCTTGCAGAAGCATCTCAATTGCAAAAGAGCGAAAAGGAACGTGCAGAAAACACCATGATCGTCGATCTGGTGCGCAATGATATGTCCCGGATTGCAACCAAAGGAAGTGTGCAAGTGGAAGAGTTGTGCAAAGTCTATCCGTTTGCGCATGTGCATCAAATGATATCGACAGTCGTGGCCGAATTGCAAACAGAAACTCAAGTTTCAGACGCCATAGCTGCTTGTTTTCCAATGGGGAGCATGACGGGTGCGCCAAAGGTACGAGCGATGCAACTCATCGATCAATATGAGGAGACCAAAAGAGGATTGTATAGCGGTGCTGTTGGCTATATCGACCCCAATGGAGATTTTGATTTTAATGTGGTGATTCGCTCCCTTTTATATCGTAAAGACACCGAATATCTCTCTTTGCAAGTCGGAAGTGCCTTGACAGCAAATTCAAATCCAGAAAAGGAGTACGAAGAATGCTTGCTTAAAGCAAAAGGGGTTCTGGAGGTTCTTTCGAAAAAAATGACCATTAATTTGTAGTTTGCAGCCATGAAATCCAGATTTCAGACGCATCTTCATTCTCACTTTCCTGCGCTCAGCTCACAACGAATTTTGGTGGCTGTCAGCGGTGGAGTTGATAGTATGGTCTTATTGGATTTGCTCCGTGAATATTCAGACGTAGTGGTTGTTGCACACTGCAATTTTCAACTTCGTGGACAAGAAAGTGCGGAGGACGAGCAACTCGTCGAGTCTTATTGCAAAAGACATCAACTGACTTGCCATATCAAACGATTTGACACCAAACTGCCCAAACAGTCAACGCAAATGGCAGCCCGAACACTGCGCTACAATTGGTTTGAGGAACTCTGCTTGTCCAACGACTATGATGTGGTATTAACCGCTCATCATGCAGATGACAATATCGAGACCCTGCTGATGAACATCATTCGAGGTACTGGCATCGAAGGTTTAACTGGCATTCCGGAGCAAAATGGAAGAATTTTGAGACCCCTTTTGCCATTTTACAAATCTGAAATTATCGCCTATGCCCAAGTGCATCAAATTCCTTGGCGAGAAGATCGGTCCAATAAAAGTAACGACTATCAGCGCAATGCAATGCGCCATCATGTGATCCCAGAATTGGCCAAACTACACCCTAAAGCTTTGGAAAACACCATTAAAACCATAGATTTTACAAAGGAAGCTGTTTTGGTGATTCAGCA
>JAKMFI010000018.1 GCA_022425505.1 Flavobacteriaceae bacterium
ACGGGGTTTTATTTTTGTCCTTTCAAAATGAGTGTACCCGACCAGTTTTCTTTGATCCCAAACCGAGTTGACTCAACCTCTTTAAACCCAGCTTTCCGAAATAGCTTAATCCAATGTTTCTCAGAAAAAAGGTGCATGATGGAGACCCCACAGTCTTCGGGCCACGAATGAGAAACCGTGTTTTCTTCATAAAAGTCCAAACCCAAAATCAACACTCCTCCTTTGGTCAACCAGGAATTGTATACATTTTGCAGAAAAGCAAAAGGGTCTTTGAGGTAATACGCCACTTCCATGGAGTGAACGATATCCACAGGAGAACTTGGTATCCAGGTGTCGAGATCAGCGCAAGTGTAGTGGTTTTTTGAATTGTAGGTTTTTGCTTTGTCAATCATTTGTTGTGCACCATCTACGCCAGCTGCCGACACACATTGTGGGTGTTTGGCAACTTGCCTGACAACCCAGCCGTTCCCGCAGCCCGCATCGAGAAAGGAAAATGATTTTCGGTTGTTTAAAACCACCTCAAGCATGTGGTCAACAGCTTGTTGATGGCCCTTTGCCATCCCTTCGTCACGACCACGCTCTGCCCATTCTCCAAAAACAACCGTTGGTGTGCGTTTCTTCTCCAAAAGGAATCTACCTTAGACAGTACAACTCATATCTTCCCCACAGCACAAAGGAGACTTTATCATTCCTTCACAACTTGGACACTGAGAGACTTGAACTTCTGCACCGTCGTCGGTGGTTATGCTTCCGTTCTCAAGAGGGGTATCGCATTTTGCACAACTGGCATTAACTGCCATATCACATTGATTACAAGTATATGTTGCCATAATAAAATCTGTTTTTGTAAAGATATTGTTTTTATCTCATCAAACTAAAGTGACCAGTATATACCCGCCCATCTTCAAGCTCCAGCCTAAACCAGTAGTCATCAGCCGGAAGGGGCTGTCCTTGGTAGGACCCATCCCAAGTCTCATTAGGTCCAGAGATTTGAGCTAAGAATCGACCATACCGATCATAAATGTACACATTCGACAGGCTGTTAAAAGTTGTTTTTAACCCAAGAATTTGCCAAGTGTCATTTATCCCATCGTTGTTGGGAGAAAAATATTTGTAATACCCCACAACTCCGACTTGCACTTGAGAAACACCACAGCCCACTTTATCGCGAACACTTACGGTTCGCATTCCAGGTCTTACATTTATAAAATTGGGTTGATCCTGAAAAATAAGATCGTCGAGAGCATATTCATAATCACCAACACCAAGGTTATCGATAAGAATTTCAATAGTATTTTCAGTGCTTGAAAAACCTCCGATGACGACATCTTTTTCGCTGAGTTTGGCCAATTCAGAGGTCAACACTTCAATTCTTTTGGAGGTTGTACAAGCTAGAGACCCTAAACTAGTTGCGGTTAGGGTGTACCATCCTCCTTTGGAAACGCTTACAGATGGGGTTGTCCCTACCACAGTCACCGCGTTATTCTCATCAATATGCTCCCACATATAGGAATAGTCATCGCCGGGGTTACGGACTGCAATATTAACCGTCCCTTCATTTAAGCAGAGAACAGCTTGCTGATCAAGATCAAAAGAAGGGTTTTTAATCACCTCAAAATCGATAAAGCCCTCACTGACACAGCTGTTATTGATGGTACTGATTAACTCCACACGTATGGATGTCGAGCTGGTTGTAAAAAAAGGAGGTAACGGACTCGGTAATGTGTTTCCGTCGGAATCATAGTAGGCAAACACTATATCTGTTTGCCCATCCAAAACATCTGTTTCAATAGATTGCGTATCAAAAATCGCTTTATCATCTATAATACCATCAGAATCATCGCAGAGCATCAAAGTGGGGATTGGATTAAAGTTTGGGGTGTCATCAACGACAAACTCAATCTCTGTCTCTTCATAGCAAGAAGGTGTATTGCTTGAGGGGTTGTTTTCAACACGAGCAATTATTTTTTGGTCATTAGAGCTGTAAGGGTTTGGGAGCACTCCAGTAAACAGCAGATTATAATTTGTATCATAATAGGAAACACTGATATTGATTTGTCCTTGGGTTAGCTCTTGATAGACCCTAGAAGTGTCAAATGGATAGGATCCGTCATCATCATCATCACATTCCCGAAAAGGAGAAATGGCATAAGCAGTAGGGAGATGTTCGATATATAAATTGGCGACTTTTTTCAGACCAATACAGCTAATCGTATTTAGCCCCACGACTTCGACATTGGCCCAAATTTCATCAACCCAACCTCTACCACTAGCTTTGGGATTTGGATTCTCATAAACAGAAGTCTGATCGATTGGATTCGTTTTACGGGCAGCATCATCTAGTGTCGGGTAGTATTGAATGACAACTCCAGACTCTTGAAACAAAGGATGCTCACGAAGAAGTTCGTTTGTGAGAGAATCAAATATAGTAGGGGGGAATAGGGTTTTACCATCTTGTGCGGTTGATGGAGGAAGTTCACAAGCATCAAAACCGAGCATAAAACCTTCTTTGATTTGACTCACAGCTACGTTGATATTTATTTCTGCTTTGCGAACACAACTTCCGTTGGGCGCATAAACAACCTCAGGTAAAATACTGTTGACTTGCACAAAAATGGTGCTATTCATAATGGGGTTTCCACCAATGTCAGTATTGTAATATGCGGTCGGGTCACTAATTTTACTCTCGGCTGATCGTGTTGCGTCTGTGAAATAAGAAAATTCTTCATTGGTAAAATTTCCAGAGATTGTGCTTTCAAAACTGCGAAGGTTGGTCAAAACAACCCCATCCGAATTACCATCTGTTTCATCGCACTGCTCGAAAGTAATTACGGGTTGATCAATTACAGGTAAAGGGCTTAGCACCAAATCAAAACGATTATTGGCATACAAACAGGACAGTGAAGTCAAGTTGTCGATTACACGCACATATATGGTTTTTTGGCGATTGTCTGTTGTGGGCATCGTGTATGATTCAACGCCATTTATAGACGGGTCTTCAGCATCAGATGGAGAGGTATGATAGCTAATCCTGTATTGTCCAGCAGTGCCGCCTAGGAGCGCTTCAATTCGCGCGTCGTTGAGTCCCAAATCGAAAGTGGAGATGTTGTCTGTATCACTGCCGCTTGCAAGCTCGTCACACTCATAGTGAGGTGGAATATCAATCACAGGTGGGATTGGCAATACTCGCACGGAAAAGGAGCTAGTTTGATCCGACACACAGCCAGTTGTTTTATTTCGAATACGGTAATAAATCGGTTCAGGATTAACGCGATTGGTAAACGGCTGTGTTTTATTAATCGGATTGTCATTTGTATCGCTTTCATTCAAAAAGAATAAAACTTCAAGAGTTGTGTCACCATTTAATATGGCAATCTCTTGGGCTTGCAAGTCAAACCCATTTACTAGACCGTTGTATGCATCACCATCAAAGTTGTCATCACAGAGCTCCATATCATCAGCGGGGAGTATTTCAGGTAAAGGATTAACCACAACAGAAGTTTCAACTCGACAAATCACCCCATTTGTGGTCACTTCATAAAAATAGGTTGTTGTTTCAGTAGGGGACTCAGTGATAGTGCTTGTTTCGATTCCATCAAAAATAATATCAGAATCTGTTATGGGGTCTATTTTACCCCAAACAACTTCTGTGGTTCCAGTAAACTCAAATACAGGCCAAGAATCACCACTTGTGGGCGAATCATCGGTCATATCATTCCATGTTTTTATCTCATAAAAATCGAATTGGCCATAGTCCTCCTCCCCATCTTCCTCATTGCTACTACAACAGTCATTTGGCTCACCCGAACTCCAGTTGGCAAGTTCGTCGGTGAGTAGTCTACCATCAAGCCACTGCCAACCTTCATCCACAGCGTTGTTCGGATTTAGGCCGGATTGCTGTCGCAAGCCTAACCAAAAATGGATTGAACCAGTTCCTGCTATCCCAAGACTTTGAAGTGCATTGTAGACCGCATTTTCTTCTTCCTTGGAATTGATGACATACATCGAAGCACCTGCGCCTAAGGACCGTATAAGGTTATAGGCATCAGTCCATGCCATTGACTCTCTTTTTAAAAAATAAGACGATGATTCGTATTGTAAAAAACGTTCAAAATCAGGATTTGCATTGGCAAAATCTTGTGCCGTCTGTGGAACACCATTGACAGTTAAGCTTACGCTTTCGCCCTCACATATTTCCGATTCAGAACTCAGCAGCTCGGGATTGCTGATAAAAGCATCTGTTTCTGCACGTGTTAAACTCACACAGCCAGCACTTGAATATGCCTCTACATAATAAGTTTGGTCATGAACCAAAAGTGTATCATTGGCCAAAGCACTCCCACCAGTAGAAGATAGAAACACGCCAACAGCGCCTCCAATATCATTTTTTAAATCTTCGATGGTTGGCACATCGCTATTACAGTAGGTGTAAATGGGCTCGAGAGTTGGTGCTTCAGGAACTTGGTTGATAGTAAGGATTACTCCACCAATCGACTCAATAGGGCAGGCATATGTTGGTCTGGAGATAAGGACTTGTACTTCTGCTCCATTCAGCCCATAATTTGTAGCCACAGTTAGAGAATTGGTGCTTGTCCCACTAAAGGTGGAATTGTCAACGATAGGCGCACCGTCAATGACCCATTTAAAAACAGCATCGGTTGTGGGAGTATCGACAGAGAATGTAGCATCTTCTCCTTCACACACCTCAACAGAGATTGGATTTCCATTTGGGGAAATTTCAGCAGGGGCATCCTCTTCTTGAAAGTCAAACACTCCGTTATTATCAAGATCATATGGATGCGAACCTTCACGTGTTGCTGCATAAGGATGGTTAATTACCGCCCCACGATTTGAAACAGTATTATCATCAACAGTAAGTGGCGATTGCCCAATTTTACCGTCAAGATCAGGATCTAAATACCCAGCTTCAACAATATCAAAACAATCATCATCATCACTATCTAAATCATATTTATCAGCACTCAAGTCATTGTCAGAAAATCGATCAAGATTCCTGATGCTGAAAATGCCACTAAAAACAGAGTCTCCACTAGAACCATTGTGGTGAGTAAATACTAAGCCTGAAGAGTTGTTGACCTGGAATATAAATTCACCATTCTTACCAACAGCATCACTACTGAATCTAAATGTGATTTTTGAGTTATTGTAAAAAGAATATCCATTGACAAAGTTGCTATTTTCAAGAATTTCTAATTCGTTTTCTGGATCAAGTAGGGAGATACTCTCAGAGGGATCAATGCTTTCTAATATATAGTAAGAGCTTTCCTGATCTGGAATAACAGACTCACTATTATCAAACCCAAATGAAAAATGAATCGATTTGGGGATATCTGGTTTGAGTTGATATCGTACGGCATCATCTGAATTTTGTTTTGGAGGTAAGAAAGAGGTAAATCGGCCAGAATCAAGTGGAGTAAAAGTCCCGTTTGCAACCGATAGGGTTTGCGAAAATAAAGGAACTGAATAAGGGAGTGGATTTGAGATCACAAGCTCAGGGGGGGTTTTGGTTAGGTCAATGGCAAAATCACCAAGAGATTCTATAGAGTCATAAATCCCATCATTGTCATTATCCACATCAATATTATCAATTACACCATCTTGATCAGAATCATTGGGACAAATGCTCACATTGATAGCAGAGGAATATACAACACTGTTGGGGGATAAACAGTCAATAACCACCTCTAAGCGATAGGATCCAAACGAGTCAGGGGTATATTCGGAATTATCGGATGATGATCCAGAAAAGAGGTTATCCCATGTTCCATCATCTTTTTGTTTTTGCCATTTTAGGGAGTCATAATTTTCAGCGTTTGGAAGACGAAGTGTAACATTAGATCCATTGGATAGATCAACACAATTTCCTAAGCTGTTAAGAGTTAAATCAGGATAAACTTTAGGCTCAAGCGTAAATCCAGAATA
>JAKMFI010000043.1 GCA_022425505.1 Flavobacteriaceae bacterium
GTCCTGCATTGCCAGTTGTTGCGATGGCATAGGTGCTTTTTATTCGCTCACGTGCCCCTTTGGCCATCGCCAAAGCAACCTCTTCACTCACCACAGAATACTTTTGAATCAGATCTTGCGAAACGCCCAATACATCTTGCTTGGTCTCTGTTTTGTAAGCGACTACTCCCCCATAAAAATAGGCCGAAGCCCCTGGGATTGAAGAAAGCAATGCCGAAACACGTCCTCCAGTGCAACTTTCAGCTACCGCAATGGAAGATTGTTTTTTAATCAACAAATCCCCGATTTGTAATTCAATCGATTGGTCTGATTCAAAGCCCGTGATAATCTCTCCAATCAATGGACGAAGACTATCAAAATAATGATCCACCTCCTTTTGCAGTTCATCCTCATCGTCGCCACGCGCCGTAAGTCGCAACCGCACACGACCTAAATTTGGCAAGTAAGCAAGCTTGATATGTTTGGGTAGCGCTGATTCCCAGTCGTGGATGACTTCCGCAATACGACTTTCGCCCCATCCGTAGGTCATCATGGTTTTGTGTATCAGAACAGGTCGATTAAAGTGATTCTTGAGCTTGGGAATCAGCTGATTACCCATGATACTTTTCATCTCATAAGGCACGCCTGGTAAAGCAACAAACACCGTTGTATTCTTTTCCATCCACATTCCCACAGCCGTACCAAACCGATTTTCCAACAAAACGGCTTTGGAAGGCACCATCGCCTGGGCGCGGTTTAGGTCATTGATCGGGACATCGACATATTGTGCAAAGAGTTTTTCGATATGCGCCAATACATCTGGATTGTGTACCAAATCATCGTTGAAAAAACGACAAAAGGCAGTTTTTGTGATATCGTCTTTGGTCGGTCCCAAACCGCCAGTGAGCAAAACAAGGGAAACGCGCTGTTGCGCTGCTTTCATGGCATTGGTAATGGCATGCTCGCTGTCGGATACCGAGGTGATTTGAGAAACTTCAATGCCGATGGTATTGAGTGATTTGGCAAGAAAAGCGGAGTTCGAATCTACAATCTGACCAATCAAAATCTCGTCGCCAATGGTAATGATTTCTGCTTGCATTATTTGATCTTCAGCGTAAATGCATGTTGACCCGCTAATTGTCCTGTCAGTTCATCGCCCTTTTGTACAAGACCCACTCCAGATGGTGTGCCAGTAAACAAGATATCGCCAATTTTCAGGGTGAAATAACGCGATACATAACTGATAATTTCATCAATCCCCCATATCATATTGGCAGTGGTGTCGTTCTGAACGACAGCAGCGTTTTTTGTCAACTGGAATTGAAGGTCGTTGATGTTCTTAAACTCAGACTTGTCAAACCATTGACCAACATAGGCAGCGCCATCAAAAGACTTAGCCTTTTCCCATGGCAAACCTTTGGCTTTGAGTTCGTTTTGCAGGTCTCGAGCAGTAAAGTCCAATCCCAGTCCAATTTCGTCGTAATACTTGTGTGCAAATTTGGTTTGTATATGCTTGCCAATGCGATTTATTTTGACAAGGACCTCCACCTCATGGTGGATTTCGTTGGAGAAATCCGGAATAAAAAACGGTTGACCCTTTTGTCCCAAACAAGAGTCGGGCTTCATAAAAATGACAGGCGCATCTGGGCGATCGTTTTGGAGTTCTTGAATATGCTTTGCGTAATTACGTCCGACACAAATGAGTTTCATCAGGACTGATTTAGGGTGTTGAGTCGAATGGCAGTCAGCACCTTTTTGGTGTAGAGTGGAAAATCTGCTTCCAAAAGCCATCCGAAGTAGCCTGGCTCTTTTTCAAGAACCTCAACAACGGTCTTTCCCTTGTGTTTTCCAAATCCAAATATGGGTTCGTTTTCTTTATTGGTGCGGATATATCCTGCAAAATCCACACTGTTATGACGTGTGGTAAACTGACTCAGCATGTCCACATCGTTTTCCAAATCGTCATAGCGTTCGATTTGTGCTTTGAGCACCTCAAAAGTGGCTTTGGTGTCTGCGCTTGCACTGTGTGCATTGTCAAGGTCTTTGTCGCAATAAAAGCGATAAGCAGCTGTCAATGTGCGTTGTTCCATTTTATGAAAAACGGTTTGCACATCTACCGTTTTGTATTTTTTAAAATCGACATCGATGTCTGCACGCAGCATCTCCTCCGCGAGCAAAGGAATATCAAATCGATCGGAATTGTAACCCGCCAAGTCTGACCCTTTAAACCAAGTGTAGATTTCCGCAGCGATTTCTTTAAAAACCGGGGCATTCTCGACCTTTTCATTAGTAATGCCGTGTACGGCTGTCGCTTCTGCTGGGATGGGCATGCCCGGATTGACCAGCCAAGTGTTTTCTTGTTCAGAACCATCTGGAAATGCCTTTAAAATCGAAATTTCAACAATCCGATCTTTAGCGATATTTACCCCTGTGGTCTCTAAGTCAAAAAAACAAATTGGTCGTTTTAATTGTAATTGCATGTTATAGTTGTTGTGAGCTGTCCCAATTCTCGATTCGTTGTTTTAACGCTTTGATAAACAAACCACCCATTGCGCCGTTGATGATACGGTGGTCATAGCTGTGGGAAAGGATCATTTTGCGACGTATCCCGATAAAATCACCTTTGTCAGTTTCGACCACTGCGGGTACTTTTCGAATTGCTCCCAAGGCAAGGATTCCCAGTTGGGGCTGATTGATAATCGGCGTTCCCATCAAGCTGTCAAACATTCCAACATTGGTAACCGTGTAGGTGCCGTCCTGAACATCGTCTGGTAAAAGCGTTCCTTTACGGGCGCGCTTGACCAATTCATTGACCCTTTTGGTAAAGCCCACCAAGCTCAATTGATCGGCGTTTTTAACGACGGGAACAATCAGATTTCCATCTGACAATGCAGTCGCCATCCCAAGGTTGATATTGCGTTTATGAATAATTTGATTTCCTTCAAAGGAAGAGTTGAGCAAGGGAAAATCACGTAATACTTGGGCTATGAGCATCATAAAAATTGGGGTAAATGTGATTTTTTCTCCCTCTCGCTGAAAAAAGGATTGTTTGATCCCCTCTCGCCAATCCCATAATTCGGTGACATCGACTTCGATAAACGACTGTACGTGTGCTGAAGTTTGCAAACTTTTATGCATGTGATCCGCAATCAGTTGCTCCATACGAGACAACGCTCTAGTTCCACCACCTCCTGGTTTGGGAGTTGTTGTGATTTGAGCTGGTTCCGGGCTGGCGTTGGGTTGCGAACTACGTGATTGTAAAAATTGCAATATATCTTTTTTGGTCACGCGCCCATTTTTGCCAGTACCAGGGATTTGTTGCAGCTCTGCTTCTGTTAAACCCTCCTTTTTGGTAATGCTCTTGACTAATGGAGAAAAATAAGTGTCTCCGCTTGTGGTCGGCACTGTCGGCGTTGGCGGTACGAGTATTTCTTTTGCCTTGCTTTCCAAAAAGTCTGCTTTGACCTCGGTGGGTTCAGGGATTTCAGTTGGGCTTTCTTCGGGCTCTTCTACTTCTGGAAGTTCTTCCGATGTTTCGATGATGGCAAGGGGCTCTCCGACACGAACCACCTGATTTTCCTCCACCAGTTTTTTGAGGAGTTTGCCAGAGATTTCGGAAGGTACTTCGGAGTCAACTTTATCGGTAGCAATTTCGACAACGGCATCATCAGCTTCGATGATATCGCCTTCATTTTTAAGCCATTGGGTAACGGTTGCCTCATTGACACTTTCACCCATGGCAGGTAGTAACAATTTGTACTCAGCCATGTCGCAAAATTACGAATTTAAACGATGCTTACTTCCGATTTATTTTTGGATTTTTTGATGATTGCTCCAGAGCCCCTAGAAAGCACATCACTACTTCCGATAATTCGTTTGTTGTCGGCAGAGATAAACATGTAGATGTATCGCGTTTGATGAAGTTGCATAAAGCTGATCACTTCGTTCCATTGTATTGATTGCATGTCAAACACAATTCCTGTTAATCCATTGGTCTCAACTTGCAAAGCCTCAAGAATACTCTGGCATTGCTTAATACATGGAAATATATTGGGTTGTACTGATTTGTAGAGTGCGGGATTGGAGGATAAGAGAATCCAATCATTGACAAGGACTGGTTTGGTTACATCCCGTCTAGACGACATGATTCTTTTGAATTTACTAAACAAAAGAGACCCCAACATAAATACAGAGTTCAAAAGCCAGTTGTGAGAAAAATTTTTGTTATAGTAGTAGGACATCGCATTGAAAAATCGTTTTTCATATGCTTTGTTTTTGGGTGTGCTCTCCCCTTTAAAGTGAATGACTTTCGTTTCGGATAAATAATAATTGATTAACCCTAATTTTAAGCTGCGGTGAGAGATGTCGATGTCTTCTCCGTACATAAAGAAAATTTCATCAAAGCCATCAAGCTGATCGTAAAGGTGTTTTCGCAGAAACATAAAAGCACCAACCAGAACGTCGGTCTTTCCACTTTGATTTTGCGGAAGACGTAGGTTGTAGTACTGCCCAAACAAACTGGGCGACAGTT
>JAKMFI010000070.1 GCA_022425505.1 Flavobacteriaceae bacterium
CGAACATTGAAAATAACGGCGCACCTTGGCCTTTTAATCAACAAGATCGTTTAAACTGGACTAAAGAATAAGATATTATTATGCAACAAAAAGATGTAGATAAGTTACTGAGTGAAAAATTGGAAGATGGAGAACACGTAAGTCCTGTATTGCCTGGAGGAATCAAAAACTACCTCATTGATATTGACGGCACCATATGTGATGACATTCCAAACGAAGAACCAGAAAGAATGGCAACAGCCAAACTCTATCCAGATGCTTTAGAAACATTAAATCGTTGGTTTGAAGAGGGGCATGTGATTTGTTTTTTTACCTCCAGAACTGAAGATCACCGATCTGTTACAGAGGAATGGTTAAAAACCAACGGATTTAAATATCACAGTTTGTTGATGGGTAAGCCAAGAGGTGGAAACTACCATTGGATTGACAATCACTTGGTCAAGGCCACACGTTATAATGGAAAATTTACCGATCTTGTGGACAAAGAAGTAACCATTCAAGTTTTTGATGATGGACAACACGACTAATTCTGTGCAAACCATGGCCGAAATGACCCAAAATGGCGTATCGCCTGAGGTTCTTTTTTGGGTTGGTTGTGCAGGGAGCTTTGATGATCGATCCAAAAAGATCACAAAAGCTTTTGTCGAGCTGCTACAAAGCGCAAATGTTTCCTTTGCGGTTCTGGGTCCGGAGGAGAGCTGTACTGGAGATCCAGCTAAGCGTGCAGGAAATGAGTTTTTGTTTCAAATGCAAGCATCCACAAATATCGAAGTGCTTAATGGATATCAAGTAAAAAAAATTGTTACAGCTTGTCCACACTGCTTTAATACACTGAAAAATGAATATCCGCAAGTGGGTGGACAATACGAGGTACTTCATCACACCCAGTTTTTGCATCAGTTGATAGAGGAAGGTCGATTAAAAATCGATTCGAAAACTGAATATAAGGGCAAAAAAATCACCTTTCATGATCCATGTTATCTTGGACGAGCCAATAAAGAATATGAAGCACCTCGAGCCCTAATCAAAAAACTCAACGCAGAGTTAGTCGAAATGAAAAGTTGTAAAGAGAAAGGCTTGTGTTGTGGTGCTGGGGGTGCCCAAATGTTTAAAGATGCCGAAAAAGGAGATAAAGAAATCAATATCGAACGCACCGAACAAGCTCTTGATACCAATTCAGAAATTATCGCTGCGGGCTGTCCGTTTTGCAACACCATGCTTCACGATGGCGTTACGAACAAAGGAAAAGAGTCAAAGGTTGCAGTTTTAGACATCTCACAGTTGCTAGCTCAAACAGAATCTCTTTAACTATGGTCTTCCCCTTTTCTCAACTTCCTGATCACTCTCGGATTTGGATATATCCTTCTAATCGTAAATTTTCTACCCCAGAAATCACACAACTTCAATCGGATATCGAGCAATTTTTATCGGATTGGACTGCACATGGGGCATCCTTATCTGCCGGCTATTGCATTCCTCATCAGCAGTTTATTGTACTTGCTCTAAATGAATCAGATCAACAGGCAACAGGGTGTTCGATCGATAAGTCTGTTCATTTTATTCAAGCACTTGAGCAATCCTTGTCCGTGAGTTTACTCGACAAAATGAACGTGCATTATGTCAAAGGGGATGTAATTGATGTTGTCGATCTGAAGTCGTTTAAAAAAATGGTCAAGTCAAAGCAAATTCTTCCCAGTTCAACAGTTTTTAACCATTTGGTCACTACCAAATTAGATTTTGTAAATCACTGGGAAACTACTGCTGACCAGAGTTGGCATTCTCGTTTCTTTTAGGTTTAGTACCTTTATAATATGATTTGTTGTAAACAAATACTGCTCACGATCTTAGCGACAAACCTACTATTTGCTCAGCCAAAGCAGACTTGGGTTGATAGCACCTATCAATCACTTACCCTAGACCAAAAGATCGGACAATTATTTATGCCTATGGTTTTCTCACAAGGAGACCAAAGCCATTACCAACAAATTTCTGAGGACATCAAAAACTTTAATCTTGGCGGGATTATTTTTTCAAAAGGAACAATTGCAGAACAAGCACGACTTACCAATCTGTTTCAAAGCCAAAGTAAAGTGCCTTTACTCATCGCCATGGATGCAGAATGGGGGATGGCAATGCGACTCCGTGATGCAAAACCCTTCCCGTATCAAATGACATTGGGAGCCATACAAAACGATAGCTTACTTTATGAGGTAGGTTACGCCATGGCAAATCGTCAACGGAGACTTGGCGTGCACCTCAATTTTGCTCCTGTTGTGGATATCAATACCAATGCAAAAAACCCTGTGATCGGTTTGCGTTCTTTGGGGTCAGATCCCGAACTAGTCACAAAAAAGGCAGGAATGCTTTTACGTGGTATGCAAGATGGAGAGTTGATGACAAGCATCAAACATTTCCCTGGACATGGTGATACCTCAACAGATTCTCATCACACCTTACCCGTAGTTTCTCACAGTCTCGATCGTTTAAATCAAGTTGAGCTTTATCCATTTAAGACCCTTATCGATGGAGGAGTTTTTTCAGTTATGGTTGGTCATCTGGAGGTGCCTGCACTCGAAAAAGTGAAAGGCAGACCATCGTCTCTTTCGTCTTCTATTGTGACAGACCTTCTTAAAAAGGAATTTGGATTCACGGGCTTAGTTGTTACCGATGCCCTTAATATGAAAGGTGTTTCTAACTATAGCGGAAACGAATCGGCTTCACTTGGATCTTTTTTAGCTGGAGCGGACTTGTTGTTAATCCCAGATAATTTGCCGTTGGCTTTTGCGGATATTCGAAATGCGTTAATGTCGGGAACCATATCTGAGGAGAGACTGGCCTACTCTGTCAAAAAAATTCTTTCTACAAAATATGAAGCGAAACTCCATGAATCAAAAATGGTAAATCCAGACGCTTTACAAGTTGAACTACAGACCTCTGACTTCACTGCACTACGGCACCAGTTGGCAGAGGCGTCGTTGACTGTGATTCGCAATGAAGACAAGGTACTGCCCATCCAAAAGCTCGAGGATTCTCAAACTGCTTATGTATCAGTCGGGGAGGATACAGGCGAGTTTTTCTTTGATCGTCTTCAGCATTACTCCTCTGTTGATCAACAAACTCTTGCAGAAATCTTATCTACGAAAAATGACTATTCCCATGTAATTGTTGGGTTACATCAACCTGATCATTCCCCTTTTGTCAAGCATAAGTTGAGCGCAGAGGTGATCGAAAAACTTGATTTGCTTTGTCAGAAATTTAATGTGATTTTAGTGACTTTTGCCAACCCATATAGTGTTTCAAAACTTCCCCTTGAGAAATGTAAATCCGTTGTGCTTGCTTACCAAAATAACCCAATTTTTCAATCGAAAGCCGCCCAGTTGGTTTTTGGAGGACTAGGAGCGAATGCTAAGCTCCCTGTTCCAGTCGGGCGCTACCCGCAAGGTAGTGGAATTGACATTGCACCCCTGGGCCGTTTGTCCTATGGTCATCCCAAGCAAGTGGGCATGGACGACAAGGTTTTGGAGACAGTTGATTTGATGGCAACAGAGGCCATTTCCGATTCCATTGCGCCTGGAATGCAAATTCTTGTTGCCAAGTCGGGTAAGGTTATTTATCATAAGTCGTTTGGCCATATGCGTTATTCAAAACAAACACCTATCCAATGGTTTCACCGCTATGATTTGGCTTCATTGACAAAAATTCTGGCATCTGTTCCTTTGGCGATGCGGGAACACGAAAGAGACTCTCTGTTTCTACTTATGCCAATTTCCGACTTGCTCGAGGGCTATGAAAAATCGAATAAAGCCGATATGAATTTTCAAGCTTTGTTTTCTCATCATGCAGGGATTCAGCCATGGTTACCTTTTTATAAAAATACCTTGAGTGAAAAAACAAATCGTCCACTGAAAAAACTCTATCGCAACAAACAAAAACGAAAACACGCGGTTCAAGTATCTGAAGATTTATTTCTTCGTACAAAATATCTCAATGAAATTAAGGATGAGATTCTGGACAGCCCGTTACTGGACTCTTTGTATTATAAGTATAGCGATTTGCCCTTTTATATGTTTAAAGAACATATAGAAGGTCATTACAGCAAGAGAATGGATCAGCTCGTCGAAGAAAAATTCTATGCGCCTCTCGGTGCTTCTAATTTGGGCTATTTGCCTTTGCAAGACGTTGATGTCAATCAAGTAGCTCCTTCTGAAATTGATGATTATTATCGTTATACGGAAGTCCAAGGTTTCGTTCATGATATGGGTGCAGCCATGCAAAATGGCGTTGGTGGTCATGCAGGTTTGTTTAGCAACGCCAATGATGTTGCTAAAATGATGCAAATGTTTGTGCATGGCGGTTCATATGGGGGTCGTAAATTTTTCTCTCCTTCTACGGTTAGCCACTTTAACACCCGACACTACGAAAGCGAAAACAACCGTCGCGGTATTGGCTTTGACAAGCAGCAGTTTGAAGATCCTGGACCAACTTGCTTGTGTGCATCCGAGCAAAGTTTTGGTCATTCGGGCTTTACTGGAACTTTTGCTTGGGCAGACCCAGCGTCTGACTTGGTTTATGTATTTTTATCCAACCGTACTTATCCCACAATGGAAAACACAAAAATGGTAGATACCAACCTACGTTCCGAAATTCAGCGTGTAATTTACAAAGCAATCATTCAGTAGCTATGCGAATAGGAATTGTATGTTACCCAACCTTTGGCGGAAGTGGAGTGGTCGCAACCGAACTCGGAGTTGAGCTTTCCAAAAGAGGGCATAACGTTCATTTTTTGACTTATAAAAAACCGGTTCGTTTGGATACGAGCTTAGAAAACATTCATTTTCATGAAGTTCATGTGCCGGATTATCCACTATTTCACTACCAGCCCTACGAGTTGGCATTGTCGAGTGCCTTGGTTGATATGGTTAGACTTCATAAAATTGATCTTTTACATGTTCATTACGCCATCCCGCACGCCTATGCAGCCTATATGGCAAAACAGATGTTGGCTGAGTATCAAATTGAAATTCCAATTGTAACGACACTTCACGGATCTGATATCACACTTGTAGGAAGTCATCCATTTTATAAGCCTGCTGTGACATTCAGTATCAATCATTCAGACATTGTGACCAGTGTATCAAAGAGTTTGCGTTCAGATACCTTAGATATTTTTAAGATTAAAAAAGACATTCAGGTTGTTCCTAATTTCATTGATATTGACAAGTATGAGACGTTACGAACAAATTGTTCCAGAGATCAACTGGCGAAACCAAATGAGCGTTTGGTCACACATGTCAGTAATTTTCGGCCTGTCAAACGAGTTCACGATGTGCTTTCTGTCTTTACAAAACTTAATAAAGAAGTCCAATCTCGTCTGATTATGGTGGGTGATGGGCCCGAACGGTCGTCGGCTGAAGAATACGCCAAAGAGCTCGGATTAACTGATGTTGTCGATTTTGTTGGAAAATCCAATGATGTGTACCGAATTTTATGTTCATCCGATTTGTTTCTTTTACCTTCTCAAAGAGAGAGTTTTGGTCTCGCTGCTTTGGAAGCTATGGCAGCCAGAACGCCAGTTATTGCAACCAATGAAGGGGGCATTCCTGAGGTTGTGGAGCATCAAATATCTGGATATTTATCTGCCCATGGAGATGTGGACACAATGGCAGCTAATGCAACAGAGTTACTGACCAATGAGGCACAACTTCAACAATTCAAGGAGGCAGCTTTTACAAGAGCCAAGGTATTTGATATCCAAAAGATTATCCCTTTGTATATCGACATTTACAAAAAAGCACTCCTATAATATTACGATTTCTTATTGATCTGGTCGCTAAAGGTACTTTCAAAGATTTTGTCAGCATTCCCTGTTTCAAAACCTTCTCTTCGATGTGCATTTGTCAGTTTTTCTTTAGGGAGTTTAGAATATTGAGGAAGAGGTAAACGCTCGGCAAATTCAACATAACTTCCTGCAATTTCAGCAGTTTTTCCATTTGCAAAAGTCGCAAGTATGGTTTGTGCCACAGTGCTGCTTTGGCGAAGTAATTGGTCGCGACTGATTTTGATCTCACCTCCCGAATCATTGAGCGTTATATCAATTGACTTTAGAAATTCGTTAAAAAACACTAAATCATTATATGGAGCAGGCAGCTCGTGAACACTAATTGTATAATGGTTTAAATAATAGCGGTTATACAATACCCATGCACCGTATTCAGACTCTGTTAAGAGAGCATTGTAATCATTTATATCTGGTAGTTCCCAAAGTGCTTTATGAAGAAAAGAAACCACATCATCAACATTGTCAAGGTCAACTTGATTGAGCGGATCATCTTGAATGTTTTTTGTGTAATGATGAACGATTTGCTGCGCTTGTTTTGATAGTGATTCCACTTTTAATTCACTAATAAAAACACGTGGATAGCTGTCATATTGCGGTTTGTACCAATAGGCATCCAATTTCTTTTTTGGAAAAAAATAGTGATCTTGTTTTGTGTATCCATGATGAAGGAAAATACGTTCAAATGAGGTAATGCCAAGATTGGGAATTCCCAATGTCCGAAAAGCAATATGGTCATTGACAATATCTTCTTGTTTTGATATTAAACCCAGATTTTTCATCTCCGAATTTACAGCTTTTACATCGGGTACGCGTTGTGCATAAGGGACAAACAATCCATTTAAAATGCGATTTAGAGGCTTGTCATCTGAAAAATTCATGATTTACTTTTTGGTTGCAATAAAGATCCATTTGTGGTCGCATAAAAATCAGTTAATGAAATCATTTCTTGCTTGATAAACCCCTTTTGTGGGAGGGTTTGTGAAGCAACCATTTCAACGATTGCCGCCAGTGATGCGGCGGTTGTCCAGGATATGGCTCGCCAAATTTTCCCATGGATTTCGATGGGGAAATAAGTTTGAAAAAACTCCTTTCGTTGCATTTCTCCGTCTATTACTCCTTCAACAACAGCATAGACGTGGACGAGATCTTCTTCGACTGGTGGTTTTGCAGTGGTCAATATTTTTTCTAGTTGTTGTAAATCTTCTTTCATCACCAACTCATACATCAAAAACCGCATAAGCTTTCCATGCCCAGGGTAACGAATCGTCTTGTAGTTGAGCGTATCCACTTTCCCTTCAAATGTGGAACACATGGTGCCTAGGCCGCCTGAAGTTGTAAATGCTTCATATTCTTGACCTTCAATATTCATGTATTCAAACCCCTCGAGAGAAGGTACATTTTTCCGTACGCCATTGTGAATCGCTTCCGCATCATTGAGATACTCGTTAATCACACCTGTTGGTGACCAAGTAAAGGAGTAGGCAAGCTGTCCATTCGGGTATCTTGGTAATGCCCCCACCCGCAATTCAATGTCACGAAGTTGATCAAATTGTCTTGCCAAGTCACCACCGAGAATTCCAATAAAGCCAGGGGCCAATCCACATTGTGGAGCAAGAACCGAAACAGAATGTTCTGAAAGCGTTTCGATGTGACGCATGGTGTTCACATCTTCGGTCAGATCGAAGTAGTGAATGCCTTTTCGATGTGCGATTTCAGCAATATGTGTGTTCAAATAATAGGGTAGCGAAGAGATTACAGCATCCATGCCTTCTAAAGCAATTTTGATATGATCCACCTTTCCAATATCTAACTGCTTAACAGTAAAGGGCAATTTCATATCGTAGTGGGGAGTACGGATATCAAATCCCGTTACTTTAAATTTTTCACTCAGAAGTACGCCAACTAAAGTACCCACTTTCCCAAGTCCGAGAACAGCAATTTTGTTCATTTTATAACATTTTATGGTTTTAAAGTTATAAAAAAAACAATATGGTTTGTTTCTAATCTTTATAAAATTTCAAGACTTCGTTTCCATTTTGATGACGAATGCTCACTAAATAGTAACCTCTTTTCAAATTATTCGCTGAAATACGAAAGATTTTCGAAGGATTTACAGTTGCATTTCCATTGTCATGGAGTCTGCCATTGAGGTCGTAGATTTGATAATAAAATGAAGAAATACTTTTGGGTACACCAATCGTGATGGCATCATTGACTGGGTTTGGAAATAGAATCCACCGATCTGCATCGTTATCGGAGCGAAGAAGTTCAAATTGATCAAATGTTCGTCCGAGTATGCTCACGGACTTGCTTTCATTTGGTGTTAGCCATTGGTCGATCACTGTTGCATAAATTGACCGATAATCAAACTCCGGAGTGAGGTTGTCTTCCCAACGAACTCCTTTAGGGATCACGGGATTTTCTCCTAGGATTTCGGAATTTACTCGATTTCCAAAGATAAATAGGGGTGCAGCAGTTCCATGATCGGTTCCTCTTGACCCATTGGACACGATAGTACGACCAAATTCAGAAAAGGTAATACAGAGTACATCGTCGCTTTTCCCTGCCTCATCTAAATTTTGAAAGAAAGTCAAAACCTTATCATTGAGCTCTTTCATTAGGTATGCGTGCTCTCCTTTGGTGTGATCTAATGGATCGACCTGGGTATCATGCGTGTCAAACCCGCCTAAGGTCACCATATAGATTCGGGTGTTTAGACCGCCAAGGATAAGTCGTGTCATAATGTCAAACTGTTCCCCAAAATCACTTTCCTCATATTCATGCGTCGGAGCTGCTTGCTCATAAGCGGATTTAACGGTGTTGGCATATTCGTTAGATTGGTGCTTGACCAAATCGATATATCGCAACTTTACGCCTACATTATCATCGGGGTAATTCGCATTTTGATCAAACAGGATATCTTCATGAAAACCATCGGGGTTTGTTGTTAGGTAACTGGTGAAAGACTGATTTCCTGTAAACAAAATAGATGATCCACCACCGCCTAGCTCGATTGACAATGGGTCAGGGTAGTTTTCATTTGGGTAAGTCGTCGGCCAGTTGGGATGCTCTACTTCGATGTAGCGACCAATCCAGCCCGAGTTTAAAAATTCATCATAATCCGAAGCACTTTGCCAAATATCCATGGACCGAAAATGGGAAAAGTCAGGTTGCTCATAGCCCACGTTTTGAATGATTTTTAGCCGTTGCTCATCAAACAAACTTTTAAACCCTGTCAATTCGGGGTGAAGTCCTAGTGAAGAACGACCCAGATCAATAATGGATTCGTCCGGGAGCATCACATGGGGTCTTGCAGCGTTGAGTTCGCTGAGTTGGTTCAGCGGAATGATGGTATTGAGTCCATCGTTTCCTCCGTCGAGTTTAATCAACACCAATATTCTTCCAGGCTCATTTGTGTTTGAAAGAAATGACCCTGCATGTTGCGCCAATGCACTTTGCAGTATGCTTGGCAACACGATTGGTGCTGCTGCTGCGTGACTGAGTTTGTGCAAAAATGATCTTCTTTTCATGAATTAGTGAATATGATAAACAGAAAGTTCAAAAAACTTAAATAATACATTGTCAAACCGCCATTGAATACTGTTTAGGTTGTCATTTGAGGGGTCACCCAAAAAGGCAGTGATATATTCTTTCCAATGCATATCACTCAGATTACCGAGCAATTCATTTTTTAACATCTGTACAGTGGATTCACTGATTGCTGCTCCACACAATCGTTGATTGAATTCATCTAGAAAATCTTCAAAATCAGCAGGATTTCGATAGCTGCTCAAATAAGTGTGCAAGTCATACTTCAGATTCACCCCTTGATCTTCATAACTGTACAACCAAAGCCCCCACCGAAACCAGTGTGCAGCTTGTTTTCTGGACTTAATCGTTGAGGAGTTGATCCAAAACATGTCATATACGGGTTCTTGATAAAATGCTGGCCAACCAGAAACATTTGGCGGAGTAAACAGTTGCATACCTTGGCTATAGCTACTCCAATGTAAGCTTTGCCCAAAGAGATTGTAGGACAGTGTTGTTTGATCGATCTCTTGTTCTAAAAAAGCAGGGTGATTAGGATTAAATTTTTCATACTGCACTTCGTTACCATCCCAGTATGTACGATGACCTTCTGTGATCATAAGCTCTTTTAGCATACCCATATTATAATCTATCGGGGGTTTGATAATGCTGTTCGGAATGGCTGCGTCATAAAAATGCTCACTGCCAAGAAGTACGCGTAATACGGCAATAAGAGAGTGGTCATTGTCTCTAAACACTTGAGCTAGGGGAGTTATGATTTGAGATTCAATTTCAGGAGTGAGAACAGGGTAAACAAAAAATTGATAGAGTCTTCTACATAAATAAATCCCTGACTCTTCTGTAAGGAATAGCATATCGACGACCTCTTGCAATTCTTGTTGACCATCCATACCAGATTTTCCTTTTATGGTTTGGTTATTGTAAAAAGACGAAAATGCTTTGTCTCCAACATCATGATTATAATCTTCGAAATTGACATATGATTGGGTTCCTTCACTAAAAACCAATTTCTCGTAGTCATAGGTCCAACCTACAAGTGCTCTGGCGATTTCACGAACATCTTTTTCGGTAAATTGCGCAAAGGGTCTTTTGCCAACGGTAAACAACTCTTGCACTTCTCGCGCATAGTTTTCATCTGGGGTGTCTTTTTGGCTCAGAGCAAGATTGAGAAAATCGAGCATCGAAGGATCCAAGGTAACTTTGTA
>JAKMFI010000077.1 GCA_022425505.1 Flavobacteriaceae bacterium
AAAAACATTCCTTTCAATCTGTATTAAAAGGTTATCAGGTCTTCCTGTGTTTCCTCCTGAATCCATAAAAAGATCATAAACTGTGTACTTGTTTGTCTTTAAAGGATAGGCTCCTGGATTAAGGGCCCTACCCTCAAGGCTAACAAATTCTGTAGGATGATAGCCTGGTTTGCTGCGAACTACTAAGAGATCTGATGGGTTTAGTTTTTCATTACCTGACTGATCAAAAGAAAAGCTGCGAGAATTAACTTTTTCGGGTTTGTTCTCTGTAGAGCTGTTTGAAAACAGTTCGATTTTTTCAATGTTGGCTTTATCTTTAAAACCATTTGCAATTAGAATTAGATCCCTAGCTGTCATGCCTTGATAAAATTCATAAGCATCAGGGTTATTAACCATACCTTGCACAGAGACTGTCTTTTCTGGGTTTATATTTTTAGATGAAATAACAACTAGGCTGTCGTTTGGTTGTAGTTTTACGTCTTTACTTTTCGAAATAACATCATCTAAATCAATCGTTTTGACTTCGTTTACAAACCCTTGTTGAGATCGATATAAAATTGCTGCGTCTGTGTAGGCATTCGCTGTGAGGCCGCTAGTGCTTTCTAGTAAGGCAGAAAGGGTAGGTGTTTCGTCTAAAGGATAATTTCCGGGGAGATAGACTTCACCAGAGACACTCACTTTATTCAAGTAATTATTAGATATGTTTTTTGCTTCAATAATATCGCCATCTTGAAGCGGGGACGTGTTATAGTTGTCTGTTGAGACTTTGATCATTTTTCGTTGCAGATCCAAAACTCGATCTACATATACTGCTTGTTTGTAAGCTGTCGAGGCAAAGCCACCAGTGTAAGAAAGTAGGTCTTCTACCGTTTCGTTTTTGAGGGTCTCAAAGCGACCCATGGTTTTAAACGCACCTTCAACGGTGATGCGGTTGTGGTGGGGGGCAACCACAATCACGTCTTGATCGTTGAGAAAAAATGAGGGGTAGGTTCCTTTGACAAAATAATCATATAAATCAATGGTGGTGGCCGTTTTTCCGTTTCGCAAAACTGTAATATCGCGATAGCTTCCATTTTCTGTTGGGCCCCCTGCCGCGTAAAGCGCATTTAAAACTGAGGAAAACCCAGAAATTGTATAGGTGCCTGGGGCATTTACATTTCCTGTGATGTTCACAACGATGCTTCTCGCTTTTTGAAGGTTAACATCTAAGTACACTTTGGATTCGTTTGGAGAGTCTGCGGAAAGACCAGTGTAGATCGACGAAAACTCATTTCTGATTTTGCGCTCTGCTGCCGCCAATGTCAGTCCGGAAAGGTACAGGGGTTTTAGGCGATCGATTCTAACAACCCCTTGGCGAGATAGGGTGACTTCATAGCGGTTTTCCGAGGCGCCCCAAACATCGATGGTAATTTCATCGGAGGGTCCAAGGCGGTAGCCCGCAGGGGTTGCCACATAAAACTGAGGCGTTTCGGTAATCGTTTTGTTTCCAAAAAAAGCGCTTCCGAAAATGTCTGATTCTTGTTCTTCGACAAGGTTTTCTGTAGTTTGATTGCCAAAGGATGTGATTTGGGATTGTGTTGGGTTATCTTCAGTTGTTCTGTTTTGATCGTATTCTGACTGCGTCCAAGCGTTGCGCAGTAACGATAAATCAGCTGGGGTTGCACCTTGTGCTTTGGCAAGACCCTCTAATTGTAACAAAGTGTAGCCCTTATTTCTCGCCTCAATTACGCTACTGCGCTGCTGATCTGGTGTCATGTTCTTGATTTTAGAAAGAGAGGGGGTGGGATTTTGCGCATGCAGCCCGTTAGGCGTGTAAAACAACGCGAAGGCGATCAAGAAAACAATAACGGGTTTTGTTAGAATTAAAAAATTTGGATTTTGCATTTATTCTGTGCTTATTTTTTCTAAAATCTTTTGGGTAATCGTATAGGTTGGCACCACGCCCACTTGTCCCAATGAACCAGAAGCCAAGGTGCTTCCTGTCTCCAATGGGTTGTCAGATGCATAATACGCATAGCGTAGCTTAACGGTAGGACGAACCGTTTTTCGGATGTGCATCGCTGATTGAATCGCTTTTTGATAGTGAACTCCTTCCATTTCAATTCCGATTACTTTCCATGAGGATTGGCAAAAGTACGTTAAAATGTCTTTGTTTTGAAGCGAGGTGCCCAGGACCGTGATCATTGTGCCTTCGAGGGTTGGAATATTTGTATTACTAAAGTCTTCTGGCGATAAATCGTTGTGAAAAGGATAATTATCAGAAGTGCCTTCAAATATATGAGCTGTTGGCACCATAATGTCCCCTTTCTTGCCTTTCATAATTCCTGCCTTCCCCATGACTGAAATGGATTCGAGTTGTTTTCCAATCTTTGTTTTTAGCAGCTCATCCATCAACTCATAAGCTTGCTCGCCAAACGCATAATCAAAAACCAACAATACTGTTCCTTTGGTAAACGCAAGCTTCTTGCGTTTTATTTTGTCGGTGTCTATAATTTGTGCGTGTACATTGCAGCCAGATTTGTCGTAGACATCAATAAATCCTTGTTTGGATGCAAAGCTTTGCACCTTCTTTTGCTTGTTTTCGTCAGCGATAAACTGTCCGAAAAATGTCATGTCCTCTGCGGGTGTTCCCAAGGCGTCTTCCGCATAGAGATAATTTAAAAAACTATGTCGGTTTGCAGATATCAAGTGGATTGGTCGGTCGGTCAAACTGTGCTGTTCCAAGACTTGATATAGCTGATTTGCCCATCTTTCGCCATGAACGTGGTGCCCAATCTGGTCACCCAACATTGCGCTAAAGGTCACTGACCGCTTCTCACCATTACTGCGTTCTTGAACCGCAACACGTACCATGTGGTATATCAGCTGAATAAAGCGATGTGGCGATTTAGGGGTTTGGAATCGATTGTAAGACTCAATCGCTTCGTTATATGTGCACTCTAGCAATTGAGCAAGATAAGCCATGGTCGATTCTAGCTCTTTTTTTCCCACGTTTTTTGTGGCTGTTGCTGTGGTTTCAATTTTTTGCCACTCCCGAGTTGTTTGTTTAGATGAGGAAATATAAACCCGATCGCAGATTTTGTCTGCTTCGATATATAAAAATGTCAGGTGGGTGAGAATGTCGTAAACCTCAGATCGTCCCCTCGTTACCTCAATGACCATTTGGTCTTTGTCAATGCGATAGCAGTTTCGCCTTCTTTTGGCTGGAATAATGGGCTGAAAACTAGAGGTAGAAAGGCCTTCCTCTGCGGTGAGGTTGACAGAAACGCATTCTGCGACTCCCTCAGGTAACCGATCAATCACATAGAGTAAACCGTTCAACTCTGTTTTGGATTCTGCTATTGAGCCATAAATTTCTGGTTTTAACGTCAATAAAGCATTCCGCAAAGAAGCCCCAGAGACTCCCATCGGTTTGTAAAAGCCGCGGTTGAGCAAGTGGCGCATGCTGATATACATTCGAGCAATCGCATTGGAAGATTCTTGCGCACGCTTCCTAATTGAGGGTGAAACTATTGATTGTTGTGTCATCTACATTCTGTTATTAACTCGTCTGCAATTTTGCGATCATTGGTCAAACGAGGAACTTTGTTTTGTCCACCCAATTTACCGATTCTTTTCATATAGCGAGAAAATCCGCCTTTCTCAACAACTTGAATCTCCAACGGACGCAATACTTTTCCTTCTATAAGGTCTAGATAATAACTGTTTTGAATACACAGCTGCTGATCGAGACCCGAACAAAACTGAGCCATGTCTTTTGGAGGTGTGGTAAACTCAATAAACCACTCGTGGTATGGCAATCCGTTTTCTGGGTTTACTTGGGGAGCAACTGTAAACTCACTGATTTCAACATCTGTGTTTTCTACCGCTAGTAAAAGAGCTTGCTCAACTTCTTTTCCGATAACATGTTCACCAAAAGCAGAGATAAAATGCTTGATCCGTCCCGAAACAACAACCCGATATGGAGATGTGGATGTAAACATAACCGTGTCTCCAATATTGTACCCCCACAATCCTGCATTTGTGGAAATGATGATCACATAATTAATCCCTACTTCGACTTCGGATAATCCGAAACGAGGTGGTGATTCATCAAAAAACTGATCCGCAGGAATAAACTCATAAAAAATCCCCGAGTCAAGCTGCAGCAACATCCCGTTGCTATCTGGCTGGTCTTGGAATGCAAAAAAGCCCTCCGATGCAGGGTAGAGCTCAACACTCGGGACACGACGTCCAACCAAGCTTTCTAACTTCGTTC
>JAKMFI010000080.1 GCA_022425505.1 Flavobacteriaceae bacterium
CCGTCGTCTAGACCAGCTCCGATCATCGACTGCCCAGCAACCCGTGCATAAAAAGTGGCAGCTTCGTTTTTGACAGCCACCTTGTCCAAGCTAATTCGTGTTTCCTTAAAATCATCGGCTGGCGACGGAAACCCCGCCGATACGCCTTCTCCTGCTAACCACACCCCTTTTCCCGAAGTATCGGGAGTGAAGAAGTGTAGACCTCCTTCTTTTTCCAAACCTATTTCTCTTTACATTTAACGCACACGAATCACATCACGCACATCGGTTGTGTAACGTGGTGACAAATGTGCTTGCTTCATCTTATAGGTTCTGTTCAAGTCTTGATTTGCGATTTTTATTTTATGTGGGCCAAAGCGTTTGTGTAGGTAATCGATGCGTTGCATCAAGGCTTGGTGCTTTGGGTTTTCATAGGTAAACAAGGTCATCTGATAGGCATCTTCTGGCACAATTCCCGTAACCATCACGCCTGCTTTTTTGTACGATATTCCAGATTTATAGATCAAGTCAAGGCCGTGGAGAGCCGTTTTGCTCAGGGTCAAACTCGAGTTGGTAGCAAAGGGCAAACTGATCATGGTGCTGTTGCGATACTGTGGCAAGTCGGGCATAAAGGGATTGCTTCGCACAAATACAACCAGTGCATGACACCTGCTATTTTGCTGACGTAGCTTTTCGGCGCATAGACTCGCAAAGGTCGAAACGCGTTCACGCAATTCTTGATAATCATCGATTAGTGATTCAAAACTACGAGTAGTGGCGATGGCCTTTTTAGGTGCTGCAATCATTTCTAGCGGAATCGAGGGTTTGCCGAGCAAGTCGTGCTTGAGACGAAGTCCAACCACGCTCATTTCTTTTCGCACCCAAGCGTCGGAGAGTTGGGTAAAGTCATAGGCGGTATGTACTTGGCGAAGCACCAGTCGTTTGTTGTGGCGATGCCCAATGCCCCATACGTCGCCAATGGCCAACCATTTCAGTGCTTTGATGCGTTTCTCTTCAGAGTCGATCACATAGACACCCCCTGTGCGATCCGCAAATTTTTTGGCCACTCGATTGGCCACTTTTGCCAGTGCCTTGCTCGAACCCAGTCCGATGCTAACGGGCATTCCCGTCCACTTGCCAACCCGCTTTTTGATTTCCCGTGCGTACTCTTCTAAATCGTAATGTTCAAATCCTTCAAATTGCAAAAACGCCTCATCAATACTATAGATTTCCACTAAGGGCGTGAATTGCTTAAGCACGTCCATCACACGCCGACTCATATCTCCATACAATGGATAATTTGAGGAAAACACCTTGACCTTGTGCTGATTAAAAAATGAATTGTACTGATGTGCAGGTGCACCCATGGGCAAGCCCAAGGCCTTGGCTTCATTGCTACGCGCAATCACACAGCCGTCATTGTTAGAAAGAATAGCAATGGGCTTTCCCTCTAAAGACGGCTGGAAAATCCGCTCACAAGATGCGTAAAAGTTATTGCAATCGACGAGTCCAAACACATTCAAAAATACACTTTTTCGCGCTGATTTTATCTATTTTTTTCTTAACAACAATATGTGATATCTACTCGAAATAGTGTAGCTTTGTTATACAGATAAGCAAACTCTTGCCAAGATGGACAAGTATTCGTTTTTGAATGCTGCGCATACAGCTCACTTTGCAGAATTGTATGATCAGTATTTGATCAACCCTGATAGCGTAGAACCCAGCTGGCGCGCCTTTTTTCAAGGATTTGATTTTGGCATGGAGCAACAGGCAGATGTGGAAATCCCCGAGGATGTCCTCAAAGAATTTCGTGTCGTTAAGCTCATAGACGCATACCGTGGAAGTGGCCACCTATTCACCAAAACCAATCCCGTTCGCAGACGTCGCCAATACAGCCCAACACTTGACATCAAAAATTTCGGACTTGATCAAGACGACCTAACAACCGTATTTAGCGCAGGGGATATCATCGGGATCGGGGCAGCTACCTTGGCGGATATTATCATTCACCTCGAACGCATCTACTGCGAGTCGATCGGCATGGAGTATATGTATATACGTCACCCCGAGCGTATCAATTGGATTCAGAAGTGGATCAATAAAAATGGAAACCACCCAAATTTTAACAACGATCAAAAAAAGCAAATCCTCAAAAAACTCAATGAAGCAGTTACGTTTGAGCAATTTCTACACACCAAATATGTTGGTCAAAAACGATTTTCCCTTGAAGGGGGAGAGTCCCTAATCCCCGCTTTAGACGCCCTTATCGAAACCGCTGCTTTGGATGGGGTAGAGCAATTTGTGGTTGGAATGGCGCATCGCGGCCGACTTAATACGCTGACCAATATTTTTGGAAAGTCAGCGACTGATATATTTAGTGAGTTTGACGGAAAAGATTACGAAGAAGAAGTTTTTGATGGGGATGTGAAATATCACCTTGGTTGGACTTCCAATCGGATGACAGATTCGGGACTTTGGGTCAATCTCAATATCGCACCCAATCCATCTCACCTCGAAGCAGTCAATGCCGTTGTGGAGGGGATTGCCAGAGCCAAGCAAGATCGGACTTATTCTGATCAGCCCAACAAAGTGATGCCAATCCTTATTCATGGAGACGCAGCTATTGCGGCTCAAGGGGTTGTGTATGAGGTGGTGCAAATGGCGCAGCTCGATGGATACAAAACAGGGGGTACCATTCATATTGTGGTCAACAACCAAATTGGGTTTACCACCAACTATCTCGATGGTCGTTCAAGTACTTATTGTACGGATGTTGGGAAAGCCACGCTATCGCCAGTCTTACACGTCAACGCGGATGATGTGGAAGCGGTGGTTCACGCCATGCACTTTGCGGTAGCCTATCGGAATCGGTTTAAAAGAGATGTCTTTATCGATTTGCTCGGCTACAGAAAGTACGGACACAATGAGGGAGACGAACCACGATTCACCCAGCCAAAACTCTACAAGGCCATCGCCAATCATAATAATCCGAGAGACATCTATGCCGAAAAACTCATTTCTGAACGTGTGATTACGCATCACGAACTCGATCAAATGGAAAAAGAGTACAAGGCGCGTATGGAAGAAAATCTAGAGGTGTCTCGCAAAGAGCAAAACACCATTATCACGCCCTTTATGCAAGACGAATGGGAGGGTTTTAAGCGTGTGAAAGCCGATGGGATGTTAGACTCAATAGAAACGTTTTGTGATATTACAATTTTGGAAAAAGTAGGAAGCGCGATCACGAAACTCCCAGAAGACAAATCCTTTATCCGCAAAATTCAACGATTGACAGGCGAGCGGCATAAGATGTTTTTTGAAACCAAAACCCTGGACTGGGCAATGGGAGAGATGCTGGCCTATGGGTCTTTGCTTGCAGAAGGTCACGACGTTCGGGTTTCTGGTCAGGACGTTGAGCGAGGAACCTTTTCACATCGGCATGCAGTGATCAAAGTTGAGGACTCCGAAGAGGAGGT
>JAKMFI010000099.1 GCA_022425505.1 Flavobacteriaceae bacterium
AAGGATTCAATGGCCTCCTCATAAGATTTACAGTAATCGTCAATCTTATCAGGGGCTACAGTGCCATCTGGGATATGAATGTTTTCTTTGGGGATGTCAATGTGATCGAAGAGGTTTTTATGCATAAACTCTACATAAGAATGAATCGATTCTGGATCCATTGGAAAATACTCATCGAGGTTGAAGGAATGTACATTTGAAAAGCTTACTTCGCCAGCTTGATAGGCTCGGATTAGATGTTGATATACCTTAATTGGTGTGGAGCCAGTAGCTAGACCTAAAACAAATACTTGGTTTACACTTTTTTGATTGATTTTTTGAATAATCTCATCGCCAATCATTTGACTTGCCTCACTTGAGTCCATATAGGATTGAACAGGAATTAGTTCATGATTAGTGTCGCTTTTAAAAGTCTCTTGTGGATGCTGTAATATAGATTGAGCCATAATCTTTAAATTGCAGTTATATGCAAATAAATGCTTTATTTTGCTGTTTTACAAACAATAGAGAATATCATTGCATTAAATTCTTTAAAAACTATTATTTTAATGGAAAATAAACTTGTGTTAAAAGAAGAGAGGCAAAAAAGGATTTTGGACGAGGTTTCGCTCCGTAATCGTATTTTATTGACCGACATGGCTGAGCAGCTTGATGTTTCCATTGACACCATTCGCAGAGACGTCAAAGAGCTTGACAAAAATCAAATGATTAAGAAAGTCCATGGTGGGGCTGTATCATTGGGATTTGTATCCAATAATGCTGCTGTTGATGTATTTGATGTAAAAGAAAAGCAATTGATTGCACAAAAAGCACTTCCCTTTGTTACAGATGGTTCGGTCATATTTATTGACGGTGGGACCACCTGTATGGAACTTGTAAAACTGATTCCTCCAAAGAAAAAATTGACTTGCTTTACATTGAGTTTGCCTATCGCAAGTGAAATGATAAAAAAGCCAAATATTGACCTCATATTTATTGGCGGGAAAATCTCAAAAGACTCTCATATGAGTGTCAGCGTGGGAGCTGTAAATGAACTTTCACAAATCCGGTTTGACTATAGTTTTATTAGCACAGGCTATATCGATCCATCTCATGGCCTTAGTGAGTTTGACTGGGAGGTTGTTCAAATCAAAAGAGCAATTGTCCAAGCATCTCGAAAAGCAATTCTTTTATGTATATCGAAAAAATTTAATTCTCAACAAAAGTACAAATGTGTCAATGTCACGGATATAGATACATTGGTCACAGAGCTTGAGCCTAGTGATCTGCTCCTTGATCCTTTTAAAAACTTAAACATTAATTTGTTGTAGATTGACAATATGATTAATTTGTAATTTAGGTTTTCTCAAGCAAATAATTGCATTGTTGCATTTTTTTGCATTTTTTTGCAGTATTAAAATATTTATGTCCTAAGTCATAATGGTTGTTTAAATGAGGAAGATTGTATTTGTTGTGTTTATTGTTGGCATACAGTCGCTGTGTAGCCAGTCGATATCTTCCCTAAATGACTCGATACGAAAGTACACCATCCAAGACCCAAAAAAAGCACTTGATTTTGGATATCAAGCGATTTCAACCTCAGATTTTAATAAACTGAGTTGGGATGTTTATGACACAAATTATTTGATAGGTGAAACCTTGTATTACATTAATTTTGAAAAAGAATCTTTTGATTATTTATTTCAGGCTTTACGAGTTTTTGAAAACTTACCTATTGAACAGCGATTGTTTAAACATATATCCAAGCCGCCCTGGATTTTAGTTACTCTTGGGAATTCCTATTTTAATTACGGAGAATATGAAAGGGCACGTAATTATTATTTTGAAGCAATCGAAAATTTTGAGTTGTATGAAAAAAAACATTTTGAAGATAAGTTTTTTGGGCTCAATACGGTTGAGGGAAACTTGGCGATGATCAGTTATACAACTGGAGATTATCAAAAATCACGTCAATATTATGAACGAATTTTATCCCGAAGACAATCAATTGATAAACCTTCAGACATCATCAGATCTTATACGCAGTTTATCAATTTATACCTATTGCAAGACAAGGTTGATGATGCGTTAAGCTATTTAGAATTCTCTGAGAAGATTTTTAAAACAGAATCTGCAAAACCCTCTTTTTCAAGTAATTCAGAAATTCAATTGAATTTCTCACGAGCCATTTCAACTTATGCCGATTATCTTAAGAATAAGCAATGTTATTCAACGTCTTTAAAACTGTTTTTACAGGCAAAAAGGCTTGTAAAATCTTTCGCCTATGAAATTCCTGGACTGAACGTATCGATTGCGGAATGTTATATTGGACTAAAAGATTATAAGCTTGCTGAATCGATCTTAGTTAATAATTTAAAATCTACATTCAATCGACATCCTGAGCAATTTGTTAGTGGTGATAATCGAATTCGAAATCTTAAGGCGATGGTTACTACGTACCAAAACTTGGGAAAATATGATAAGGTTTTAGAAATTAAAGATTCCATTATTCATTATAGTAATCAATCACAGATTGATCCGTACAAATCTCTAGATAATGTTGAAAACATCATTTTGTTGTCTGAAAAACAAGCCGAAATCAATGAGAGTCAACTCAGGTACAATAAAGCGATTACATTATTTGGTGGCGCTGCTCTAATCTTAATTTTATTGGTAGTGATTCTCCGAATCAATAATATTCTGCAGCGGGAAAGAAGCACGCGTTTAGAGCTGGAGAGAAATCAATTTGAAGAGGAGCTTAATTCTAAAAAAAGAGAGCTGTTTAGCAAAACGAACTTTATCATTCAGCGAAACGAATACTTGCAGAACTTTAGAAAGAGTTTAGGTGATGACAAGGATCTTCCTGCAACATGTGTGAACCGAATGAAAAGAGAAATTTCTTCTTTGATCAATTCGGAAAGTGCCTATAGTGAGTTTGACAAGAAATTTGTTGAGGTATTCCCAGACTTTTATAAAAAACTGAACGAAAAATACAGCTTATCTAAAGTTGATTTACGTTTAATTGCCTACATCAAAATGAATAAAAGCAACAATGAGATTGCACAAATTTCAGGTATTTCATTACGTACTGTGCAAAGCCAAAGATACCGGCTGGCAAAAAAATTAAATCTGATTAAAAACCAAGATTTAAACGCTTTTATTTTCAGTATTTAATTTACAACCCTTAA
>JAKMFI010000109.1 GCA_022425505.1 Flavobacteriaceae bacterium
CTAGCAGCATTAGCAGCAGCAATTGTATCCTCACTGGCATCCATGATTAACTCCACATCGACCATCTTTACCATGGACATCTACAAGTCGATGTTTAACAAACAGGCCAACGACAAGCAAATGGTGAAAGTAGGACGCCTTACAGGTCTTGTAGCGCTAATCATCGCCATGCTCATTGCACCACAATTGGGCAGTCTGGGGCAGGTGTTCCAGTTTATCCAAGAATATACAGGGGTGGTAAGTCCTGGGATATTGGCAGTGTTCCTCATGGGACTGTTTTATAAAAAAGCCACCAACAACGCAGCCATATGGGGTGTGATATTGTCCATTCCAATGGCGATGTACTTCAAAGTCGCACCCAACGGCTGGAGTGATGCGGCGATGTTTGTGAACCTTCCGTTTATGCATCAGATGATGCTGACGTGTATTGGTACATTACTCGTTATTGCAGGTATCAGCAAGCTAGAAGGCAATCAGGATGATCCAAAAGGCATCGTGTTGAGCAAACAGCTATTTGCAACAGACAAAACCTTTAATGTAGGTGCTTTTGGGGTGCTCCTTATTACAGTGGTATTGTACGCGTTGTTTTGGTAAAACTTGAAATTTAAATGGATTATAATTTCATTTAATGACAAAAGAGCTGAAGTCTTTAATCACGAATATTAAATATTTATAATTTATAAAGAGTATGAATTCAACTAAAATAATTTTGTTGCTATTACTCCTGAATTGCTATTCATGCTCCTTTAATAAGTCAAAACCTTTCATAGATGAGCTAAAATTAAAAACTTATGTTGAGCAGTTTAATGCGGATGATGAAGAATTATATTCAAATATACCTAATGAAGAAGCTTATGATTTTTTAAAAAATAATATTCCTTTTTTTGAGTGCCCAGATATTGATTTTGAAAGGACATACTACTTTAGATGGTGGACCTATCGTAAACATATAAAACACACATCTGATGGTTATGTAATTACTGAATTTTTGCCTGATGTAGATTGGTCAGGAAAGCACAATACAATTAGTTGTCCTGCTGCTCACCACTACTACGAGGGGCGTTGGTTACATAATTTTAAATTTCTTGATGATTATTCGTACTTCTGGTTTAGAAAAGGGGGTGATCCGCGTCTTTACAGCTTCTGGGTTGCAGACGCTATGTATAATAGGTACCTAGTAAGTTCAGACAGCAAACCACTTTTGGACTTATTACCTGATTTAATTGAAAATTATAAAGCTTGGGAAAACGGATGGGATTGGTATGGACATCATATTGGAAAAAGAAATAACGGTTTGTTTTACACTCTTGATGACAGGGATGGAGGTGAACTATCTGTGGGAGGACATGGTTTTCGTCCAAGCTTAAACAGTTATATGTTTGGTGATGCTACAGCTATTTCTAAAATAGCAAAAATGGCTGGAAAGCCTGATATCGAAAAAAATTTCTTGAATAAAGCTGTTAAGATAAAAAGCTTGGTTCAAAATAAGTTATGGGATAAAGAGTCTACTTTTTTTAAAGTACTACCTGCACCTATTGATAAGAAAGATAGAGAAGAAGTCAGTTCAGTACTCAGTGATGCCAAAGAGCTCTATGGATATACGCCATGGTATTTTAATATGCCTGATAAAGGTTATGAAGAAGCATGGAAATTTTTAATGGATAATGATGGTTTTTATGCGCCATATGGACCAACTTATTTAGAGCAAATACATCCTAAATTTGAAATATCATACAAAGGGCATGAATGTTTATGGAATGGACCAAGCTGGCCATTAGCAACATGTAATGTATTAACATCACTAGCAAACCTTCTTAATAATTATGATCAGAATATAATTACTAAAGAAGATTATTTTGAATTACTCAAAATTTATACAAATTCCCATAAATTAAAAAGAGATGACGGAAAAGTAGTTCCTTGGATTGATGAAAATTTGAATCCATACACAGGAGATTGGATTGCACGAACACGTCTAAAATCATGGAAAAATGGGACATGGAGTAAAGAAAAAGGGGGGGAAGAAAGAGGGAAAGATTACAACCATTCAACATATAATGACTTAATAATAACCGGCTTGATGGGATTGAGGCCACGCAATGATAATATTATTGAGATTAATCCTCTTATTCCAAAAGATATGTGGGAGTACTTTTGTCTTGATAATGTGCTTTATCATAACAAAATTTTAACCCTTGTTTGGGATAAACATGGTGATAAATATAATAGAGGTAAAGGGTTTATGTTATTTGTAAATAGCAAATTAATGGCTCACAAAGAAACTATAGAAAAAATAGAACTTAATTATTGAGCCATATATTTCTGAAGACGTGAACCTTAATGTTC
>JAKMFI010000112.1 GCA_022425505.1 Flavobacteriaceae bacterium
AAACTGAGCAACCAGTGGTTTAAAGAACTTCTGTCTATGGATCGCAAGTGGGAGCCCGATGGCTTTAATGACTATAAAGGGGTTGATCGCAACTCTGGAGAAAGCGTAGGTTCCGCATCGAGAATCGATTTGCTGTTTGGGTCAAACTCGGAGTTAAGAGCCATTGCAGAGGTCTATGCGCAAAACGATAACAACGATAAATTTGTTGCCGATTTTATTGCAGCTTGGAACAAAGTGATGAACGCCGACCGTTTTGATATTTCGTGAGCAATCCACCCATTCAGACTGAGGTACCAGGATTTATTTTATATTTTTATTTAATTTAACATAGATTTATAGTAAATAAAAAATATGGTTAAAAGACGCTTTGTACGTAATACTGTAATTGTACTTCTGTCGCTTATTGTGCTGTCATGTCAAAAAGAAGAAGAAGTTGATCTAAGCAACATCAACCTTTTATCAGTCCGTTTTCTAAAAGCCAACAACCCTTCCTTGGGTTCAGATATCGAGCTCAATTTTGATAACGAAGACACCTTTAGTAGTTTTGTTCCATACGGTACTTCTATTGAGTCGTTAATTGCGAGTTATGAGTTTGAGGGTTATTCTGTGCAAATAGATGGGGAAGAACAAACCAACTCTGTCAGTAGTAATGATTTTGGTAAAGAGCGTACAGTCTCCGTGTTAGATGAAGGGGGCAATGGAAAGGACTACTCGATAAGACTACATTATCACACAGGTCTTCCAATTGTTTTTCTAGATATTTTTGATCCAGAGTCCGTTCCAAGAGAACAATATATATCAGCAGAAGTTTCAGTTTATGGAGGTCTTGATTTTCTAGATATTGATGACACTACAATAGAAATTCGTGGTCGTGGGAACTCAACTTGGATGGGAGGTCAAGTAGAAAAGAAACCTTATCAAATTAAGTTTTCAGATAAGCAAGAGGTTCTTGGCATGGCTGAGGATAGGCGTTGGGTATTGCTTGCTGAGCATTATGATCGTAGTATGATTCGCAATAAATTGAGTTTTGAAATGGGCAATATGAGCAACTTTGATTATTCTCCCCAAGGAGAATATGTCGAGTTGTTTATCAACGATCAGCCCAAAGGGACATATGTATTGGCCCAAAAAGTAGAAGAAGCAAAAAACCGTCTTGATATTGGAGACAATGGTTATTTGATTGAAATGGATCAGCGTCATCGTGTTTACGGGGATGATGTTTATTTTGAACCTCCTATTTTTAGGCAACGTGCACAAAAATTTTCATGGCTTGATACTATTTTTAATATCAAAGAACCAGCAGATATACAATATAATACAGGGGAATATGCAGAAATAGAAAATTTTGTAAACGCATTTGAGGAAGTGTTGTTTGGTAACAATTTCAAAGACCCTGAGGCTGGTTATCGCAACTACATTGATTTTGATTCATTTATCGATTGGTATTTAATCAATGAAATTGGAAAGTCTGTTGATGCTTATGGTTATGCAAGTGTGTTTTTTAGTTATGTCCCAGGTGAGAAAATAAAAATGGGTCCGATTTGGGATTTTGATCTATCCTATGGGAATGCTGATTACAATCCGCAAGCATTTTATCCTACAGGGAATTGGATTAACAAGCACCCTTGGATTGAACGCTTACTTGAAGATGATTATTTTAAACAAAAAGTTATTGAGCGCTACACTTATTTTTATGACAAACGCGATGATTTTATGGATTTGATTGACCAGTTTTCACATCAAATCAATCGCTCACAAGCACTCAATTATGAGCTTTATCAGAATCTAGGTCAAGAAATATGGAATAATAGTTCGGCTGTATTTCAGACCCATGAGGAGGAAGTTGAATACCTCAAGAATTGGCTATTTGAACGCATAACTTGGATGAACGGAAACTTGTAGTTCTATTGTTACTTTTCTTTTACAGAAATTCGATACTCGTACCGTAAACTTAAGATGTGATACGATAGAGGTTGTGTGATTCCCACCTCTTTTTCAAATAAATATTTAAAAGAAAGTGCGCTTGTGTTTGAAAATCTCTTTTTTGAGCCCAGCGACAATCGAAATTTGTCATATGCCTCAGTACTGTAGAATTCGTCGAGCATAAAAAATTCGATACTGAGTCGAGGGTCTAATTTCCAGTTTGAAATATTATAGCGGGAAGAAAGTTTGTATCGCCATCGGCTGTTGTCCTTTGGGTCTTCGGATATATTACGTTGGGTTTTGACCTGGTGTTGTACCCGAAAGTGGAAATCAAAACGGTTGAATGAGGTTTTTGCTTGCGCAAAGCCAAAAAATCGATTGTACTTTTCGTGGCCTTGTATTTTACCAACATCATCCAATCGGTCCGAATTTCGATAGCCTGCTCCGAGTTCTAAAAAGGGCTTAAGTTCATACTGTGCTTGAACTTCAAAAAAAGACATATTATAAATGTCTCCTAAAGATTTGAGTCGCAACTGCGTCTCGAGATCCAAACTGAGTTTTTCTGTGAGTGCATACTGGATTTGTAGGGCATTCCAGCTTTCAAAGCTTTGATTGTCACTTGTAGTCAATTCGTCTTGTGCGGATAAAAGGAGGGGATAAATAAACACACCCAAAATGAGGTATAATCGAATTTTCATAAAACGTCTACTTGAGGTTTAATAATGACGGTTGTGTAAAAATTGTTAGCTCCGCACTATTGTCAAGTTGGTTGATTTTTTTGATTTTAAAATGGATAATGGGTTTGTTGATGAGTTGTTCAAGATATCTGGTCTTTTCATTAGGCGGTAAGGACGAAAATGAATCAAATTTTTGCAAGGTTACAGAGACAGTTTCTTTTTTGTCTGGTTTAATTCTGGGGGAAATATTTTCTAAATAATTCACAACAAATACAATTACAAAATTGGCAAAAAGCAGTTCAATATAGCTGACTTTTTTATTGGCCAAGGCATTGATTACGGCTACGCCAATAACCACAAATAAATAGGTCATTTCTTTGATGGGAATGGTACCTGTACGAAAACGAATGATGGTGAAAAGTGCAAATAAACCCAGTGCAAAGCCCAATTCCAATTTGACGCTACTCAATAAAAAACACATTAAGAAGGTGACAATGGAAATGGTGTTATAGCCAAAATAAAATTGGTAATTCTGGTTGTTCTTTACATACACTCGATTTGAAATCCAATAGACCACAAACGTATTTAGCAACAATCGTAGCAAAAGTTCGAAAAAGTCACCCGAATTGATCAGTTTAATTCCAAAAACCTTTATTTCCTCAATACTTTCTATCATCACATATAATTTCACGACATAGATAGGTAAATTCTGAAAACTAAAAAAACGGCTGTACAATTGTACAGCCGTTGTTGTCTTCATGCTGCTTTATCTGTGGAGTTGTTTTCCTCTAACTCCTTTAATAAGGCATAAGCATGGCCTTGATTTGGTTCAAGTGCTACCATAAACTTATCGCTCATAATTAAAAAATTTTAGCGTTAAACTTATGAAACGATTGATCCGGGTGCGTTCTCTCCACCCGCGACTCTATTGTAAATCCCAGTCCACACGGGATGTAGTAATCCAAATGTACAAAAAATTGTTTATTCTTGCTTAAACAGCGGGTTTCATCTCTGTCGGAACCTTGGAATTCATCACAAAAAACCACAATGGAGGAATCAAACTCAGCAAAATGGAAGCGGGATAGCCCATCGGTAAATGGGGGCTTTCTTTATGGGTTTCTAAAAGCTGATATTTTTTGGCAGACTTAAAATGGTGATCACTGTGTCTGGTCAGTTCATATAATACAATACGCCCAATGTTGTAATTAGAATTCCACGAATGGTGGGTTTGTACACGTTCATACCGCCCAGATGGCGTCTTGGATCGAAGCAGACCATAGTGTTCGATATAATTGATGCACTCCAAAAACAAAAACGAA
>JAKMFI010000142.1 GCA_022425505.1 Flavobacteriaceae bacterium
TAAAGCGCATCTTCCAGCCAGGGGTTACCACAAAAAAAAGAGGTTGGGGACTCGGACTGTCTCTTTGTCGAAGGATTATTGAGGATTACCATCAAGGCAGCATACAAGTTCGCTCAAGCTCAAAAGATAAGGGAACCCATTTTGAAATTGTCTTACACAAATAGACTACAGTTTCGATTTGATTTTTTCAGCTAGAGAAATCATCTCATCTTCTTGCATTTTCACTTTGGTTTGAAAACTCATCTCATGCATTTCGTTGATCGGAATGAGGTGGACATGCGCATGAGGCATCTCCAAACCAACAACAGCCATTCCCACTCTCTTGCAAGGTACGGCTTGCTCTAGTGCACCAGCGATTCGCTTGGCAAACTCCATTAGGTGTAGATAGGTCTTTTCATCGAGGTCAAACAGCTTGTCAACCTCTTGTTTTGGAACACAAAGGGTATGACCGATCGCATTGGGATTGATGTCCAAAAAGGCGTAGCAATGCGCATCTTCAGCGATTGTGTAAGAAGGGATTTCGCCATTGATGATTCGCGTAAAAATTGAAGGCATACCTAGCGGTTGATCGATAAAATTTCAAACTTCAATACCCCATTTGGCACATTGACTTCAGCAATATCGCCAACACTCGTTCCCAAAAGGCCTTTACCAATCGGAGAATTTACTGATATTTTTCCTGACTTGAGATCTGCTTCACTCTCTGCAACCAATGTGTATGTCATTTCCATCTTATTGGCTACATTTCGGATTTTTACTGTCGATAGGACATGAACTTTAGAATCATCGAGTTGGGACTCATCAATTACTCTAGCGCTTGCTAGTGTTGCCTCTAGTTTTGAAATTTTTAACTCTAAAAGCCCTTGTGCTTCTTTGGCTGCATCGTACTCAGCATTTTCGCTCAAGTCACCCTTATCACGAGCTTCAGCAATGGCTTGTGATGCCATTGGTCTCTCCACATCCTTAAGATGGTTGAGTTCATCGCGAAGTTTTTTAAGCCCTTCGGGCGTATAATAAGAAACCGCACTCATAGTTTTGATTTTTAGTAAAGAAAAAATCCCAACACGTGGGATTTATAACAAATATACAAAAATCTAATTTTTAGCGTAATTTGTAACGAAAAATGAGGCGATTATTCCCATTTATTGTTTGTGCTGTATTTAGCTGTCAGGTTGACCCTGTGCAGCAAAACCCCTACCTCAATAATTTGCCGCCCTTTGAATTTGAACTCAATCTCGATTTACCCCTCTATGACAGCCTTCGCTTTGCTGGTGGAACGCTATCCCTATCACAACTGGGGCTTAGAGGAGTGCATTTATACAATCTTGATGGAGCCCAAATCCTAGCATGGGAAGCAAGTTGCCCCAATCAAAGACCTAACGACTGCTCAGATACCATTGTCAATGGCATAGAGGCCGTGTGTAATTGTGACGATTCCATCTACAGTCTAGTCACTGGCCAACCCTTGAGCGAGGGCGTCGAACATGGTTTGGTCAACTACGGAATTCGTCGTACTGGGAATCTCGTGCTTGTGTACAATTAAAACCGTATAGTCATCCCAGTCAGAAAATGAAATCCTGCTTGCGGATAATACCCCACGCCTTCGATTGTTGTAATCATACCAGCATTCGTCCAATCATCTTCATAGGTATAAAAATATCCGTTGGATGTATATTCTTCGTCCAATACATTATTCAATAACAACTGCAGCTGTAAAGAGTCACACCAAGACGGTGCTATCGTATACTGTATATTGATGTCTTGTGTGCTGTATGCCGCAAGCTTTGATAAAGCAGAGTCGATATTGCCAAGGTACTGCTCCCCAACATATTTGCTGAAAAGACTCACCGTCAAGTCCTCTGTGGGGCTGTAGCTCAACTGACTCCCTCCGACGACGTTTGGAGAAAAGGACAGGTTGGTATTTCCAAGAGTTTGCAACTCGCCATCACGTTCAAAGAAAAAATCTCGGTTTTTATTTTCACTTAGCGACAGATTGGATTGCCATTGCCACTGGTCGGACATTGTCCAGCTGAGGTCCAACTCCACTCCCAAGCGGTAACTGCTCCCGCTATTGGTGCGTATAGGTGCTCCCACCTCGTCGATCGCCCCTGTCAGGACAAGCTGATTGGTGTAGTCCATAAAATACGCATTGGCAACAAACTGTAGACTTGATTTCTGATGACGCCATCCAAATTCAAAATCGGTTAACTCCTCAGGCAATGGATTTCCATTTTCAAAATCTGTACGATTGGGCTCCTTATGCGCTCTTGCAACAGAAAAATAAAGCTGATGATTCGGGTTCACGCTGTAGGTAACTCCTGCTTTGGGGTTAAAAAACCCATAGTTTCGATTGACATCAATCGGCTCTTGCCCTGCCTGTATGCCATTGGCGACATAGTCAATCCAGCGGTATTGCGCATCTGAATAAACCGTCCATTGACTACCAACTGCATGTGTGAGTTTAGCAAATACATTTGTATCTGTTTTCTCCCCTTTGTTTTCGTAAAATCGATGGTTTGGCAGTGCCCCACCAGCGTTTTGCGCCCAAATCAACGTACCAAAATGATCCCCAATATAGTTGCTATATGAAAATCCAAGATTGAGTTTCTGCGTTCTTTTTTCAAAAGCTGCCATCAAATTGGCTACATAAAAGTCATTGTACAACCATTTTTTGGTGATGTTTTCCGTGTCCACTGCATCAGTTTCAGGCAATTGTAAATAATTGGCTGATGTATTTCCTGAAAATCCAATATTTTGATCATACCATATATCATTGAGTTCTTGATAGTACCCTCTTCCGTAGGTATAATTTAAACCAAGGGCTAAAGACCAGTAGGTGTTGACTGCTTGTTCCCAATGCAACTGATAATGATCTTGATTGTAATTGTCCACTTGATCTTCATAAAACCCGATAACATTTCCGTCGATGTCGTAATTTTCGCCTGCTGGATTATAGGTTCGATTTGTTTTTAGGGTCGTCTCATCAATTCCAAACCAAGATTGGTAGGTGCGTTCAAATCCACCAAATGCCAATGCTTTGATTTGCGTATTTCCATCTCTAAATATCCCTTGTAAAAAATAGGACTTCAAGTCGGAGCTCGCTCGGTCAATATAGCCATCGGAATCCATTTTGGATAGGCGACCCGAGAGCTCGAATTGATCCGATATTGGTCCAGTCGAAAACATCACCGTATGCTTTCGTGTAGCAAAACTCCCAAAACTGTTGCTCAACTGCACATAAGCAGCATCTGACATGCGATCGGTTGTCAGGTTGATACTAGCACCAAAAGCTCCTGCGCCATTGGTTGAAGTCCCCACACCACGTTGAAGTTGTAAAGTTCCAACAGACGAGCCAAAATCAGGAAGATTTACCCAAAACGTACCTTGTGACTCTGCATCGTTATATGGGATGCCGTTGATACTGACATTGATCCGAGTGGCATCGCTCCCACGCACACGAATTCCTGTGTAGCCGATCCCTGCCCCAGCATCACTGGTCGAAACCACGCCAGGAAGAAATTGTAGGAGAATTGGCATATCCACTCCCAAGTTGCGCTGACCCAAATCTTCTTTTGTCAGATTGGTATAGGCCACTGGCGTTTCACTTGTTGCTTGTAAGGCAGAAATGGTGACTTCTTTTAAGTCAATTGTTGATTGTATTGTATCTTGTATTTGTTGTGCATATCCCCATGTCAGGCATGAGAAAATCAAAAAAAAGTATTTCATTCGTAATCATTTGTACGAATAAAAGGGGGAATTATTCTTGTGGTTGAAAAAAGTTATCCCTTGGCAGCATGACCTGCCCAGGTTCAATGGGTGTAATCTCAGCCCGCTTGGGCACCCCTTTGAGATGGGTCAAAGATAATAGAATTAATTTTGATTTTGATGCGTTTTGCGCAACAAATCATTGACTTCCTTAACAGGGGTAAACATGGAGGGCGGTATCGATACAAAATGGGTATTCCAAAAGGCCATTGCCCCATTCCACAATCCAGGGTGTTCCATCGCTTTTACTGGCTTGCCGTTCATGGTTTTGGAAACGGCAAAGTAAGTCGACGGATCAATATACTGTGTGAGGTCATACTTTTCTCCTTTATGGTTCATCAAGCTACAAACCAATTCGACAGGGTTAAAGTGAGTCCCTTCTTGAAAATATGCAGCTTGTGATGAATCGCCTAGATCCACTTGGGCTTTTTCAACAATTTGTAAGTGTACGCCCATCTGATCTTTTACCCAAAACGGACCTCCGCCTGGCTCTCCACTATTGGGAACCATTCCGCATACCCGTAATGGTCGGTCGAGTAGCTCGATAACCCTCTGTTTTCTCAATTCCTTATCCTCTTCATGAATATGAAAATGAAACTGTTGATCCAAAAAGTGAATTGCTTCATCCAACACCCCATCGTCATCAATGGTGTTGAGAAGTCGAAAAATCTGTTGTTGCATGTCCAACAGAAAGCCCGCTAATGCGCGCTTACACATTCCAGACTCCTCATGCTGGGCTTGTGGAGCGACATTATCAATGTTATTGATAAAAACGATGTCCGCTTCAATGCGGTTGAGATTTTGGATTAATGACCCATGACCTGCTGCCCGAAAAACCAATTGACCTTTTTCATCTGTAAGCAATCGACCCTCTGAATCCATTACCAAGGAGTCTGTTGATGCCTCTTGTACTGAATAATAAACATCAACCTTGCAATCATGAGCGCGCTCAAGTTCCAGACGAGTTTTTTGTATGTGTTGATCAAAAGCGTTTTCATAGCCCGGTGTGACGGTGAAATGATGAGCAAGACGATCATTGGCAAGCGAAAATTGAATCGCATAATTCAACTGCTCCTCAATGGCGGTTTTTAGGATTTTATTGTATTTGTGGAAGGGCACAAATGCTTTGGGTTTGTTGGCATAATGTTTTACGACATATGCGACAAAAGCTTGTAAAAATTCTGTTTCGTCAATCGGATGACTGTGCTCGTTTTCGATATGCTCTTTCACCATTTCGTAAAATGGAAAGTGCTGTACTCCGTCAATAAAACGTTTCAATTTAGGGTTGTCTTGATGGGCATCAAGGGCGGTTTTAAAACCTTGCTTATCCTCCACGACAAGTGGAAATAAAAAATCAAACATGCGCGTTGCCATCCCTGAAGCTGGAATAAACCGAATCACTCGACGGTTGACGATAGAATCATCATAAAAATTTACATAATGCTTTAGATCGCGATCGCTAAACTCCGTTATGCCATCTCCCAAGGCTGCTGGTCGATGAATCTGGCAATACGCAGATCGCTGATTGATATTGGCAATCATTGCCCTAGCGTCAGAAATCGAAATCCCACGCGCTTTGAGTTGGTTGGTTTGGTGTTTTGAAAATTCAAACATGCGTAAACTGGGATTGAACCGCTTGTATAGCGAATTGAAAGCGATCTTCCCCTTGCCCTTGTATGAGCACATAGGGTCGATTGAGCGATTGAAGCGCTTTTTTAAATTGTATTAGCATTTGTTCTCTCTCGCTAGGTTTGTCGCGCAAGTCGTCAGCAAACCAAGGAATGTCAATGTCCAATAGTAAATAGAGGTCATAGTGGTTGTTGACTGCGAAATGGTGTAAATCGGGATCACAATAGCCATTGAAGTAAACCTCCGAATAAATTTTGGTAACAAGCAAGTCGGTGTCACAAAACAAGATCGAGTTGGTATTGCTCGCTTTTTGATTTTCAAGTGCCATTTGCCCAGCGGCAATAATCGCCAGATCTTCTTTGGAACAAATTTCATTCGTCTTATCCCATTTCTTTTGCAAGAATGCACGTGCGTACTCTGGCACCCAATCTGAGTTGAAATGCGTTGCCAATTGTTTTGCAAGTGTCGTTTTTCCGGTTGATTCCGGACCAAACAAAACTACCTTTTTACAGTTGCAGGATGATTGTCCAAAATCTTTTTCCATTCGAGATAGCCATAAATGGCAATAAAAGTGAAAATCAAGTATTGTAAGCTCGTAAAGCTAAAGCCTTTAATCAAGTACAAAGGTACAGAAATGATATCGCCAACAATCCAAAAAATCCAGTTTTCTATTTTGCGCTGAGCCATCAGCCACATTCCCGAAAAAAAGATCGCTGTTGTCAGTGTATCAATCATTGCCGTTGATGAATTCCAAAGCCCAAACCATTGATAAACGCCATAGACAAAACCCAAACTTCCAACAAAAAGCAGAAGAAGATATCGACATTCTTGTTGATTAATTCTCGAGATTGGAGTCGCTTGTTCCTGATCATTGACACGCGTCCAAATCACCCAGCCATAGACTGACATTCCAAAATAGTATGCATTGATCAGCATATCTCCGACCAAGCCCCACTTGAGTAAGAGATAAACAAAGATTGAAGTTGAAATCATTCCTGTTGGAAAGACTCCAATATGATTTTTTTTGGCAAGCCAAACACTTAGCAAGCCAAAAACAACACCCGTAATCTCTAGGGTGATATCAAGAGGTTCATAGGTGGCGTATTGCGCAAAAAGAGATTCAAAAATCGGAGACATAGTTACTGCGGTCAGCG
>JAKMFI010000005.1 GCA_022425505.1 Flavobacteriaceae bacterium
GCACTCTCTGGTTTGACGGTCGCAGAATACTTCCGCGATGGCGCAGGTGATGGCCAAGGAAAAGACGTTCTATTCTTCGTCGATAATATCTTCCGATTCACACAAGCTGGATCTGAGGTATCTGCACTACTTGGCCGTATGCCTTCAGCAGTGGGGTATCAACCAACTTTAGCTACCGAAATGGGGGCGATGCAAGAACGAATTACATCTACCAAAAAGGGATCGATTACGTCAGTACAGGCGGTTTATGTACCTGCGGATGACTTGACCGATCCAGCACCAGCAACGACCTTTGCCCACTTGGATGCTACGACCGTATTGTCGCGAAAAATTGCAGAGCTCGGGATCTACCCAGCCGTTGACCCGCTAGATTCTACTTCAAGGATTTTAACTCCTGAAATCCTTGGTGATGAGCACTACAACTGTGCACAGAGAGTCAAAGAATTACTACAGCGCTACAAAGAGTTGCAAGACATTATTGCAATTTTAGGTATGGAAGAACTTTCAGAGGAAGACAAACTTGCGGTTGCAAGAGCACGCCGTGTACAGCGATTCCTGTCTCAACCTTTCCATGTTGCAGAACAATTTACGGGAATTCCAGGTGTTTTGGTCGATATCAAAGACACCATTAAAGGATTTAATATGATTATGGATGGAGAGCTCGATCATTTACCAGAAGCGGCCTTTAACCTCAAAGGAACCATTGAGGAAGCCATTGAAGCAGGTGAAAAAATGCTTGCCGAAGCAAAAGAATCATAATTTATGCGTTTAGAAGTCGTTAGCCCAGAAGCTACTTTATTCAGCGGAGAAGTCAATTCCGTTGCCGTTCCCGGAGCCAATGGTGCTTTTCAGGTTCTCGACAATCATGCACCTATTGTTTCTATTTTAAATCCAGGAATGGTAAAAATCGGTGGAAAAATTTCTCTTCCTAAAGAAACTGCACACCACTTTAATCAGCAAGGGGAAAATACATTTTTGGAGTTGCCAAACGGTGGAACACTCGAAATGCAGCAGAATAAAGTTGTGCTTTTAGCAGACTAGGATTTCATTTTGCAATAAGACTTACCCCAAAACGTTTTAAATAAACAAAATGATATGAGATTTACGATTGTTGTCTGCAAGCAAATGCTGTTTAAAAGATTTGCTCTTTTTATCTTTTTATTAGGATTCCAATTTCACATCACGGCACAAGAGACAGTTCTAGACGAAGTTGTTGTTTCATTGCCTCGGATTGAACTTTCGCTGGATCAACAATCTCGATCTGTAACAACCATAACTGCAAAGGAGATCGAGGAAAGTGGTGCAACCACTTTGATTGATGTGCTGAGTGATGTCGCTGGAATTGAACTCCGAAGCCGCGGGGCGCAAGACGTGCAGTCTGATATCTATATCCGTGGCGGTGGATTTGATCAAGTTCTTCTTTTAATTGATGGGATTAAGTTGGATAATCCCCAAACTGGGCATCATACGCTCAATGCAATTATCCCGATTGAGATGATTGAACGTGTTGAAATTCTAAAAGGAGCAGCAGGTCGTGTATATGGGCAAAACGCATTCAGTGGAGCGATTAATATCGTAACTAAGAAACCTTCCTCTGAAGACCTGAAGGTGACTCTCAGTGGTGGCTCATTTGACTATCAAAAGGCAGCTCTGTATGCGACAGACCAGCGTGGTTCTTCAAATCACACACTTTATGCCGAAACCATAACATCTGACGGATACCGCTACAATACGGATTATGACAATCAAAATTATTTATGGAAGTCGAGTTGGGAGACTGATCAAGAGCCAATTGAATTATTAGCCAGCTTTAATAATAGACGTTTTGGGGCAAATGGGTTTTACGCCAAACCCGAAAACACAGACCAATATGAAGCAACGCAAAGTAGCTTGTTAGGCGTTTCTACCTCAATTCAGCGCAACCCCAGCCTACGGATCCAACCTAAAATTTACTGGAAACGTGGACAAGACGAGTATATATTTATTCGAAGCAATCCTAGTGTGTACAGAAACCTTCATATCACCAATAAGTTGGGGGTCGAGGTAAACACAACTTGGGAGCACAAGCTGGGTACGACTGGGGTTGGTTTTGAATTGGCTCGTGTGAGCATTCAAAGCAATAATTTGGGAGAACATACCCGCACCTTAGCTCATGGGTATTTCGAGCATCGTTTTGAAAGCAATCGCTGGGACATTACACCAGGGTTTTCTGTGAGCCATTATTCTGATCAAGACACCTTTTTCTACCCGGGGATTGATATTGGCTTTCAAGTTTCTGGGAATTCGAGATTGTTTTTCAACTCAGGATATACTTATCGGATTCCAACCTACACCGATTTGTATTACAGTGATTCATCTACTCTGGGGAATGCGTTTTTACTCCCTGAAAAGGCATTGTCAACGGAGCTCGGGTTTCGACATCGCCAAAACAATTGGAAACTGTCCATATCCCTTTTTCAACGCGACGCAAAAAACTATATCGATTATGTGGTGCTGACAGGAGATGAGCGATGGCAAGCCACGAATATCGATCAAATTTTATCCCAAGGGGGAGAGCTTGATGTTGTTGCAAACATCAGCCGTCATAAGTTAGCGATGGGCTATGCCTATCTCAAAGACGATGTAGATGGGGTTAGTTCTGCGTTGTCGCGTTACGCCATCAATTCACGTAAGCACCATCTTTCCACTCGGTGGACCTTGAAGTGGAGTTCATCCGTCTCATCATCGATATCCTATCGTTATGCCGAGCAGGACTCGGGTTATCATTACAATGTGGTAGATGCGAATATGGCGGTTGTAAAAGACCGCATAAAACTTTCACTTTCTGCTCATAATATCTTTAACGCAGTATACACGGAGCAGAATTTGGTGCCCATGCCAAAGGGGCATGCTCTGCTTTCCCTTCAGTATCAATTATACTAATTTCAAGTGAACTTGTTAAGGGTATCAAAAATCAAGTGGTTTTCCCATCCGCGATATTGCAGATAATTGACCCATTTTTTCTTTCGTTGCGGCAGGGGTTCTTTATTCCTTATTAGCTGATCCCAACGTTTTTGCGCAAGTGTATCGAATGTCATCCGATAGTTTTTCTCTGAGATTTGTGCCAGTGCTTTGTCAATGTTATAGCTCGTAATTTTTCTTTGTTTCAGTTCGTTGACGATCCGTTTTTTTCCCCATTTTTTGATGGAAAACTTACTGCGAACATAGAGCATTGCAAAGCGTGTTTCGTTGAGGTACTCATTTTGAATCAAGTGGGAGATCACCGCATCGGTGTCATCTCGAAACGCACCGAGCTGGCGGAGTTTCGTTTTGACTTCCTGATGACAACGCTCTTGGTAAGCGCAGTATCGTTCCAGTCGGGTTTTTAGCTCGTTAAGATTGTGTGCATTTCGCATTGCTCTAAAATAAAAAAAGCGACCCAAAACATTGAGTCGCTTTTGTGTTATAAATGAATTACTTTACCACTTTTATCAAAAAAACGGTAGTGTAGATAGGTGTAAGCGTCGCGTGGAATCACAGTGATCCACCTTTTATGCTTGAGATACCATTGAAACCGAACAGACTTTACGCCTTGTACCAAATAGGCAGCCACAAAAGGATGCGCATGAAGGCGAATCTTCTTTTTGCTGTGCTTTACATGGTTGACAATTCGTTCCAAATCTGCCTCGATACGATCGAGGAGTACAATTGGAGCTTCCACTTCCCCGTCCTTATTTGGATTGGGTTCCATGGTTTTAATCTCCATTTCAGGTCTCACACGTTGACGTGTCATTTGAATAAGACCAATTTTACTCGGTGGAAGAATTTTGTGTTTGGCTCTGTCAGCGTTCATTTCTTCTCGAAAGTGATCAAAGAGTTTTCTCCGATTTTCTGACCGGATCATATCGATAAAATCAATTACGATAATACCGCCCATATCTCGTAAACGCAGTTGCCGCGCAATTTCGGTTGCAGCAATCAGGTTGACTTCAAGTGCAGTATCTTCTTGATTTTTCGCCTTATTTGATCGGTTTCCACTATTCACATCAATCACATGTAGTGCTTCGGTATGCTCGATAATCAGATAAGCTCCACGGCTCATTGACACTGTGCGTCCAAATGAAGTCTTGATTTGCCGTTCAATACCAAAACGCTCAAAAATGGGAGTTTCAGAATTGAATAACTTGACAATCGCCTTCTTATCTGGTGCAATCTGATCTAAATAATCATTTACTTCACCTGCCATGTTATTATCGTCAACATGAATTCCAGTGAAGCTATCATCAAAAATATCCCGTAATATACTCGACGCGCGATTGAGTTCACTCAACACACGTGAGGGATAATCAGCTTTGCGAATGGATTTACAAAGATCTAGCCATCGTTTGTGGAGTTGCTGCATGTCACGGTCGAGTTCAGCCACTTTTTTATCATGAGCAACTGTTCGAACGATCACACCAAACCCCTTAGGTTTAATGCTGAGTACCAATTTCTTGAGACGTGTTTTTTCTTCTCTCGTTGGAATTTTTTGAGAGATGGAAACGCGATCTGAAAAGGGAACCAAAACCAAATACCGTCCAGCTAAAGACAACTCAGAACTAACTCTGGGCCCTTTGGTTGAGATCGGCTCTTTGATGATTTGAACCAACACAGACTGATTTGATTGAACTGCGTCTGCTATGGCTCCGTCTTTGTGAATTTCGGGTTCTAAAGGAAACTTCTTTAGAGAAAAATCTTTCACTTTACCTGTGCTTACACCTTTGATGAATTTTAGAAAACTGCGTACTCTTGGTCCTAGATCATGATAATGCAAAAACGCATCTTTTTCATAACCTACATTGACAAATGCAGCGTTCAGTCCAGGAAGTGTTTTTTTAATTTTTGCCAGAAAAACATCACCAACGTGAAACTTATTCGTGCCAACTTCCTTTTGATATTCGATCAATTTCCCGTCCTTAAGCAAGGCAAAATCTACAGATGAGGATTTTGAACGAATGATTAGTTCTTTACTCATAATGATGATTTAGTTCCTCCGAATTGTACATTCGAGGGAGGGATTAAACAATAAATTTGCACAGGATTTGTGTGCATCGGGGAAATGATTTTTGGCAGACAAAGGCCGAAAATCATCTCATGTCAAAGATCGTATTGGGCAATACGGTTACTAAACCTACGCTTTTTTCTTATGTCGATTTGCGCGGCTTCTTTTTTTACGCTTGTGCGTGGCTACTTTGTGTCTTTTTCTTTTTTTACCACTTGGCATAGTATGTGTTTAAATATTAATACCTTCTTTAAGATACTTTCACCTTACTTTTAACGCTATCCAAAAATACTTTAGCGGGCTTAAAAGCTGGTATGTTTTGGGCTGGAATCGAAATGGTTGTATTTTTTGAAATATTTCTACCTTTTTTTTCGGCACGTGTCTTTATGACAAAGCTTCCAAACCCTCGTAGGTATACATTTTCTCCTGTTTCCAGGGCATTTTTAACTTCTTTCATAAATTGTTCAACTACAGCTTGTGTCTCAATTTTTTCAACTCCGAGACGATCAGAAATTTTGGTGACAATATCTGCTTTTGTCATGCTTATTCGTTTTGGTTTTTTTACTTTTTTTGGTGAGCAAATATATAAATTATAATTGAGTAAATCTCTTGGTTATCAGTGTATAAATTAAATATCTTGTGGGCGATGTCAACAAATCATCATTTTTCTGCCAAAATCCAAGGCTGGTATTCCATACACAAACGCGATTTGCCATGGCGTCATGACAACGACCCGTATCGCATTTGGCTTTCAGAAGTTATTCTCCAACAGACTCGTGTTGTTTATGGGGAGTCCTATTTCAAACTCTTTATATCAACCTTTCCAACTATCCATGATCTGGCGAATGCCCCTGAGGATCAGGTGCTGAAATTGTGGCAGGGGTTGGGGTACTATAGCCGTGCGAGGAATTTGCACAAAACGGCCAAATTGATTACCAATGAATTTGATGGGGTGTTCCCAAACAGCTACACAGAATTGCTTGCTTTGCCTGGAGTTGGTCCATACACTGCTGCTGCGATTTCTTCCATCTGTTTCCACCTCCCACATGCAGTAGTTGACGGCAATGTTTATCGAGTTTTGGCGCGATATTTTGGTATCGAGGACCCGATCGACACAGGACAAGCTAAAAAACGATTTGAAAGACTTGCCAATGAATTGCTAGATGCAAAACAGCCTGGAAATTATAATCAGGCAATTATGGAATTTGGGGCATTGCAATGCAAGCCCAAAACTCCAGTCTGTGATTTGTGCATTTTAAAAAACTCTTGTGTGGCTTTACAGAAAAACAAAGTCAATGATTACCCTACTAAACAAGCAAGTAAGTCAATCAAAAAGAGATATTTCAACTACCTCGTTCCTTTACTGCCAAATAAACAAACCGCACTAATCCAAAGAAAAGGTAAAGACATTTGGCAACAGCTGTATGAATTCCCTTTATTGGAGTCCAATAGCCAATTGACCCTAGAAAACATCAGCAAAGAATCCAATTTACCCGAATGGGTTTCCGCAGATGAGCTTTCTCTTTTTAATCCTGAACCCTGGGTACACCAACTTACTCACCAACGTATTTATGCAAGTTTTTGGATTGTACCAACTGATTCTATCGCCTCGACTCCTGTTTCAATTTCCAAATTGGCAGATTATCCTGTGTCCAGACTCATCGAGCGATTCTTGCACAAGTTTTTCGATTAGCTTACTTTTGGTAGAAAGAACGTTATGAGCGGAACGCTAAATAAAGTTATGTTAATTGGTCATTTGGGAGACGAAGTCAAATTGCGATACTTCGACAATGGGGGTTGTATTGGTCGTTTTCCATTGGCAACCAATGAAAGTTATACCAACAAGCAGACAGGAGAACAAGTCACCAATACAGAGTGGCACAATCTTGTTTTGAGAAATAAGGCCGCTGAAACCTGTGAAAAATATCTAAAAAAGGGAGATAAACTTTTTGTTGAAGGTCGTATCAAGACGCGCAAATGGCAAGGAGAAGATGGCAATCCTCGCTATAGTACTGAAATTCATGTTGACGAGTTTACATTTTTGAGTAATCGCCAAAAAGACTCATCTCCCCAGGAACCATTGCCACCTGCAAAAGATGAAGACGACCTTCCCTTTTAACTGAACCCACTTGCTGACAACACTTGTCTTTATTGCTAACGGAACTGATGTAGATCTCATACTTCGATTTTCACTCCTTTTTTTGTTGCTGATCAGTTCAGGATTGACATCTGGATCTGAAGTTGCCTTTTTTGCACTTTCTCCAGCAATTTTAAAAGCAGCAGCCAATCACCCCAACCGAAAAAATCGAATGATGGCCAAACTTCGCCAAAATCCACAGCGACTTCTCGCCACCATTTTAATTCTGAACAACCTGATCAATATCTCGATTGTGATGCTCTTTGCGAGTATGAATCACGCCTTATTTTCCAGCATACCATATCCTTGGCTCACCCTTCTTGTTGAGGTAGGTTTTGTAGCAGCATTTATTTTGATTTTTGGCGATATCATCCCCAAAGTTTACGCAAACCGAAACGCTGAATCTTTTGCGCTGTTGATGACCCTGCCTTTGTTTGTCATTGACCGGTATATTTTATTTTTTCTAGCTTTTCCCTTGAGCAAATTCACGTATTTCTTTCAAAAGCGATTACAAAAACGTACTTCAGACTTTTCTGTGGACCAATTGTCAAAAGCACTTGAAATGACCGAGGATTCTGCAACTTCAACGGAGGAACAAAAGCTTTTGGAAGGTATCATCAATTTTGGAAACTTTGATGT
>JAKMFI010000003.1 GCA_022425505.1 Flavobacteriaceae bacterium
ATGCGGTGAAGTCTGAAACGTATTTTACAGCGGAGCCAAATGGACACGCCTATGCGGTTGATTTGGTGAAGCAGATTGATGCGATGAACCATGGACAGTATCTCGATGATTCGATCGAAAATACGGCAACCACTAATTTTTGCGTTGGCGTGGCTGGGTATCCAGAAAAACATATGGAAGCACCGAGTTTGGAGAGCGACCTTCATTTCTTAAAAAAGAAAGTCGAAGCAGGGGCTAACTATGTGGTAACCCAAATGTTTTTTGACAATCAAAAGTATTTTGCATTTGTAGATAAGTGCAGACAGGCAGGAATTGAGGTTCCCATTATCCCAGGTTTAAAACCCATGGCCATTGCCAAACAACTCAATTTGATTCCTCATCGCTTTCACGTCGACCTTCCAGAGCCACTTATTAAAGAGGTGATCAAGTGCAAGGACAACAAACAAGTCCGACAAGTAGGGATTGAGTGGTGCATCAACCAAGGTAAAGAGCTGATTGACTTTGGCGTACCATTTCTCCACTACTATTCGATGGGTAAATCCGATAATATCCACGCCATTGCCAAAGAAGTGTTTTGATTGAACAGTGTACCGTCGATTCAATTATAGCTATTCAAGGACGGATTGTAAGACTTCGTAATATCGTTGGGCGATAAATTCCGCTCCTTGTTCGTTATAATGAATATCATCGGAGAGATAGCGATCGGTAAAGCCGTCAAACATATTTACCGGGATCACTTGTGAACTCTCGTCGGTTTGATCTTGCGCAATCATTTCCACATCCAAAACGGCTTGATCAAAAATCGCGGTTAACTCTGGAGTCATAAAGCTTGTTTTGCCTGGGGCAAGCTGTTCAATGAGTATGACAATGTCAGGATTGCGATCTTGGAAGAGATCAATAATACCATGTATATTCTCAATGACATTTTCGTAAGGAAGGCCATCCAAAATATCATTTCCGCCCGGAGAGCTAAATAGAACAATATCAGGATATCCAGTTTCATGGAGTGTACTTTCTAAGTCTTCAAATATTTGTTCGGATGTCCAGCTCATTTTCCCCTGATGATCAGGGTCAAAAGAAAGGCCCTCATAATTGGGATAAGAGCCCGTTTCCGTTTCTGGTCCGATGTAGTCAAAGTCCCAGCCCCCATCAATCAGGTCTTTCCACAACTCGTATCGATAACTTTCAAACCATGGCGAAAGCCCCTGTACACGAGAGGCGCCCAGTGGCATGATTTTGTTTGGGATATCGTTTGTATTTATTTCCTCTGTAGCATTTCCTTGATCAAGTTCATCTGATTGGCAGCCGAGCAACAGGCATATCCAAAAAACCACAAGGAACAAGCGTGAATAACCAGGGTATTCTATGCGGTTGAATATCATATGAATTGATAAAACTTTGAGTTAAACCTACAAAAAAATCATATAAACATTTGTTTTTTCGGGGGATGCACTTACATTTGCATCCGTTATGAATAACACGTTATACTATTACAGCGCCTTTTATACTTCTCAAACGGAGCAGGGCGATTTGTAATACAATACGATGAAACAAATACTAGAAAGTCCTGACAACAACATCAGGGCTTTTTTTTTGATATGAAGACAACAGTTGCGATACAAGGGATCAAAGGGTCATTTCACGATGAAGTGGCACAGCAATATTTTGTAAATCAGAGAGAGATATTGGCTTGCGATTCATTTGATCTGTTGGTGCAGTCGGTTGTAAATGACAAATGCAAGCAAGCAGTCATGGCCATAGAAAACTCGATTGCTGGCTCGATTTTGCCCAATTACGCCTTGCTTGATCAGTATGATTTATCCATTGTCGGTGAGCATTTCTTAAGCATTACCCATAATCTGATGGCTATGCCAGGGCAAAGCATTTCGGACATTCAAGAAGTACACTCACATCCGATGGCACTCCTGCAGTGTAAACAATTTTTTCAGGCCTACCCTCACATCAAGCTTGTTGAAAGTTCAGATACAGCAGCTGTCGCTAAAGATATCAGCGACAATAACCAAACTGGGAAGGGTGCGATTGCCAGTCGGCTTGCGGCTGACCTGTATGGTCTTCAAGTCATTCGCGAGTCGATTCAAACGATTAAAGATAACGTCACCCGTTTTGTCATTGTTCAAAAAACAGTAGATCAAGCAATTACAAATATTTCAAAAGCAGCATGGAAATTTGCTCTGGATCACAAACGCGGAAGTTTGGCAACAGCTCTCAATGTGATGAGTGACTGCAAATTGAATCTCACCAAAATACAATCCTTGCCGGTGATTGAAACACCCGGCAAGTATGCCTTTTTTGTCGATGTCACATTTGATGACCCTGCAAACTATCGAAAGGCCAAATCTCTGTTGGAAATTATGGCAACCTCATTTAAAATTTTAGGAGAATACCAATCTAAAACACCATGACAGCAAGAAGATTAGATCGTGTTCAGGAGTATTATTTCTCCAAAAAGCTACGGGAAGTACGTGCGATGATTGCGTCGGGTAAGCCCGTGATTAACATGGGTATTGGCAGTCCTGATCTGCCGCCGCCTCAAGATGTGGTCGATGCCCTTCACAACAGTATGTCGCACCCGACTGCACACAAATACCAAAGCTATCAAGGCATCCCTGCGTTGCGTGAGGCCATTGCAGACTTTTATCAAAAGCAGTATGGAGTAACCCTAAATCCAGAAAATGAAATTCTACCCTTGTTGGGATCCAAAGAAGGGATTATGCACATTTCGATGGCATTCCTCAATCCCGGCGACCAAGTATTGGCGCCCAATCCGGGCTACCCAACCTATACTTCTGTCACGCGATTGGTAGAAGCTGAAGCAGTGTTTTACAATCTCGAGGCACATCACCATTGGCAACCAAACCTTGAGGAGCTTAAACGCATTGACTGTACAAAGGTTCGATTGATGTGGATCAATAGTCCACATATGCCAACTGGAACAACAATTGACCCCCAACTTTTGACCGAGCTTGTTGGATGGGCTAAAGAAAACGACATTTTGTTGGTCAATGACAATCCATACAGTTTTGTACTCACAGACCAGCCACAGAGTATCTTCCAAAATATAGATGATAAATCTCATGTTATGGAGTTGAATTCATTGAGCAAGTCGTTTAACATGGCTGGTTGGCGAATGGGAATGTTAAGCGGATCTAAAGAGAACATCAATCATGTACTTAAGGTCAAAAGCAATATGGATTCGGGCATGTTTTATGGAATCCAACAGGGCGCGATTGCTGCCTTGCAGCAACCACAATCTTGGTTTGATCATATCAATGCCATATACAAAGAGCGAAGAGAGCAAGTTTGGAAATTGGCAGAAGTCATGGGTTGTACTTTCAGCAGGGACAACAGTGGGATGTTTGTATGGGCAAAACTTCCCGATGGGCACAATGACAGTGAACGTTTTATTGATCAACTCCTGCACGAAAAACATATTTTTTTAGCGCCTGGCACCATTTTCGGAAGCGCGGGTCAAGGATACATCCGGTTCTCGCTATGTATTGATAAAGGTCAGATTGTAGAAGCTTTAAATCGATTAGAGAAATGAAAGTAGGATTGATCGGCGTTGGTTTGATGAATGGATCCTTGGCATTAGATCTGAAAAGTGCGCACCCAAGTGTTCTGGTATACGGGGTGAGTCGAACGGAAGCCACGTTATCAAATGCAATGGAATTGGGCTTGATCGATCATCGTGCCACAATCGATGAGTTAAAAGACATGGACTTGGTTTCTGTTGCCATTCCAGTTGAGGCCACAGCATTTCTTTTACCAAAGATTCTTGATGCAGTAGGTCCAGATACCTTGGTTATCGATATGGGATCGACCAAAACGGCGATCTGTGAGTCGGTTGCCCAACATCCAAAACGCGAACAGTTTTTGGCATGTCACCCAATCGCTGGAACAGAGTTCTCAGGTCCCCAAGCTGCCATTCGCAACATGTACAAAGACAAAGTCAATATGCTTTGTGAAACCTATAAAACAAGACCTGAATTATTGGAGCGTGCACGCTCTATTTTTACCAATTTGGGAATGCAGCTTCGTGAGATAGAACCGATTGCACATGATCGGCATATCGCCTATGTATCGCATCTATCGCATATTACCTCATTTATGCTTGGAAAAACTGTCATGGAAAAAGAGGAAAATGAGCAAAACATATTCGACATGGCGGGAAGTGGATTTTCATCTACTGTTCGTTTGGCAAAAAGCTCACCCGAGATGTGGATGCCGATTTTTAAGCAAAACAAGCAAAACGTCATCGAGACACTTGACGAATACATTTCCAATATGGAATATTTTAAATCCTTATTGACAAATGATGATTACACCACGCTAGTGGAAGAAATGAAGAAAATTAATACAATCACACATATTTTAAAACCTGAAATAAAGACAAATGGATAATAATAAATCAATGGGTAAATGGCTTCATGCCTTTAACCTCTCTCATCCCCTCGTGATTGCGGGTCCTTGTAGCGCAGAGACCGAAGAGCAAGTGATGGATATTGCACACCAACTCAAGGATACCGATGCCACAATTTATCGAGCAGGGATTTGGAAACCAAGAACCCGGCCTGGAAATTTTGAAGGCGTTGGAGCCATTGGATTAAAGTGGTTGCAACGCGTCAAAGAAGAAACGGGAATGATGACCGCCACAGAAGTAGCCAATAAAGATCATGTGAAGCTTGCTTTAGAAGCGGATATTGACGTGCTTTGGATTGGTGCTCGATCAACGGTCAGCCCGTTTATTGTACAGGAAATTGCAGACGCACTTCAGGGTACAAACAAAATTGTACTTGTAAAAAACCCTGTAAACCCTGACTTGGCGCTTTGGCTTGGTGGGATTGAGCGATTATATACGTCTGACATCAAAAATCTGGGTGTGATTCACCGTGGGTTTTCGAGTTATGCAAAAACAAAATATCGCAACAATCCAGAATGGCAATTGGCGATCGAATTGCAAAATCGATTCCCTGACCTTCCCTTGATTTGTGATCCATCACATATTTGCGGACGCCGTGACATTTTACAAGACGTATCGCAAACAGCACTGGACCTGAATTTTGACGGTTTGATGATTGAATCCCATCGCGACCCGGATAATGCATGGAGCGATGCGGCACAGCAAATTACGCCAGAAACTCTTGTTCAAATAATGAAAGATCTTCGCATTCGAAAAACAACAGACAATGCAGAAAGCTATGTCAATAAGCTCGATACCCTTCGTGCTCAAATTGATGTGATTGACCACAGTTTGCTTGAAACATTAGGAAAGCGGATGAATATTTCTGTCGATATCGGAACCTTGAAGAAAGAGCACAATGTAGCTGTTTTGCAGTCTAAGCGTTGGAATGAGATTTTGGGAAAGATGATTCTCGAAGGAGAAAAACATGGATTGAGTGAAGAGTTTGTGTTGCGCATGTTCAAAGCGATTCATCAGGAATCGATCAATCATCAAGAGAAGGTGATCAACACCTAAGATTGAAAAGTCTTACCTTGTAAGCTGTGGAAGGAACGGTTTATAAATCGACAGGAAGTTGGTATACTGTGAAAACAGATACAGGGATATTTGTTTCGTGTCGGATAAAAGGCAAATTCAGAACCGACCATATATCGAGTACCAACCCCGTTGCGGTTGGGGATCGTGTGACCATTTCGTTAGCCGAAAATCGGGAGGAAGGAGTTATCCAAGCCATCCATGATCGAAGAAACTATATTGTCCGTAAATCGGTAAACCTTTCTAAACAAATCCATATTCTTGCAGCGAATATTGACATTGCCTTTTTGTTGATTACGCTGAATAACCCTGTGACTTATCCTGCATTTATCGATCGATTTTTGGCAACGGCTAAGGCCTTTGGAATTGAAGTTGTTTTATTGTTCAACAAGGAAGACACTTACTCGAAACAGGAAATGGATGAACTCCGTCAGCTCAAAGCGGTTTATGAGGATATCGGATATCATTGTCTTGAAATTTCAGCGCTCAAAGGAACCAATGTTGATCAGGTAAAATCCATTATGACATCCAAAACTTGTATGCTTTCTGGGCATAGTGGTGTTGGAAAATCAACTTTAATAAACACCTTGGCTCCGCAGTTAAATATCAAAACCAAAGCGATTTCGGATCAGCACCAGCAAGGTCAGCACACGACAACCAATGCCGAATTGCATGAGTTGGATTTTGGGGCTAAAATCATCGATACGCCGGGGATTCGTGGATTTGGAATGATCACATTTTTACCACAAGAGTTGGGCGATTATTTTGTTGAATTTTTTGAACGAAAAAGCCAATGTAAATTCAATGACTGCCTGCATATAGACGAGCCAAAATGCGCTGTAAAATTGGCAGTTGAATCAGGGGATATTGCGAGTTCACGATATAAAAGCTATACCCAAATTCTTGCTGGGGATGACCAACATTACCGAACCGATTTTTGGGAATCATGAGAGTGGTTATACAGCGTGTTGGCAAAGCAAGTGTTCGAGTCGATGGAGAGCTAGTGGGTTCGATTTCCAAAGGGCTACTGGTGTTTTTGGGGATTACTCATGATGACCAGTTGGAGGATGTCTCATGGTTGGTTAAAAAAACACTCGGACTCCGTATTTTTAGCGATACAAACGATGTGATGAATTTTTCTGTACAGGATGTGGATGGAGATGTATTGATTGTGAGTCAGTTTACACTTCAAGCACTGACCAAAAAAGGAAATCGACCGTCTTACACAGAGGCGGCCAAACCAGAAACTGCCTTACCTTTGTATCGCAGCTTTGTGGAACAGTGCGAAAAGGCCCTTGGAAGACCAGTGGCCACTGGCGTTTTTGGCGCCATGATGGATGTAGAGCTTAACAACGATGGCCCAGTCACGATTTTGATGGATTCAAAAAATAAAGCATAATGAATATAGACAATGTACAACAAGCGGTTGATCAATGGATCAAAAATCATGGTGTTCGCTATTTTGACGAACTGACCAACATGGCACAATTGACCGAGGAAGTTGGCGAAGTTGCGCGTATCATTGCCCGTCGATATGGTGAGCAATCCGAAAAAGAAAGCGACAAAGAAAAAGACTTGGGTGAGGAACTCGCCGATGTGCTTTTTGTCGTATTCTCTTTGGCAAATCAGACGGGGGTGGATTTGACCAGTGCATTTGCCAAAAAACTAGAACTCAAAGCCAAACGCGATCACGATCGCCATCACAACAACCCTAAAATCAATCAATGAAAGATTTGACACTTCGTCATCAATCGGGGAATTTACACGGAAAAATTCAGATTACTGGGTCAAAAAGTGAGTCGAACCGGATGTTGCTTTTACAGGCACTATTCCCTCAGATTGCGCTTGACAACCTATCATATTCCGATGATACCGTTGCGATGAAGTCTGGACTGGAAAGTGATAACGACTTGGTGGATATCGGACATGCAGGCACTAGCATGCGGTTTTTGACAGCTTACTATTCTAGTTTAGAAAATCAAGAAAAAACATTGACGGGTTCGCCGCGTATGCAAGAACGTCCAATAGGCATACTGGTCGATGCGCTTCGCCAACTTGGAGCGGACATTAGCTATCTCAAAAATGAAGGGTACCCACCCTTGTTGATTAAAGGAAAACGGCTTACTGCCAGTGAGGTCCGCCTTTCAGCCAACATCAGTAGCCAATATATCACGGCATTGATGCTGATTGCTCCAACTTTACCTCGTGGACTATGTCTTCACCTCGAGGGGAAAATAACCTCAGTTCCCTATATCGAAATGACGCTTTCTCTATTGCGTCAAATCGGCGTTGAGGCAACTTTTTCTGGACAGCGCGTTCAGGTTTTTCCTAAAAATGATATTGCTCAAACTACCCACGCTGTCGAGTCGGATTGGAGTTCGGCCTCGTACTATTTTAGTATGGTAGCACTTGCCAAGGGCGCAGATATCACCCTTTCAACGTATAAACAAAACAGCTTGCAAGGGGATAAGGTCTTGATGGATATTTACGAGCAGTTGGGGGTTAAGTCTATGGTCAAAAACAACACACTTTATCTGCAAAAGCAAGCTTTGGGTTCCAAACCGATACAATTAGATCTTTCGGATGCACCAGATATTGCCCAAACCATAGCAGTTGCTTGTTATGGATTAGGAGTCGCTTGCGACTTAACGGGATTGCACACACTGAAAATCAAAGAAACAGACCGATTGGTTGCCTTGCAAAACGAATTGACAAAGTTAGGGGCAACAATCGAAATCACAGATAAGAGTTTGCATTTGCAAAAACGCTCAAATCCAATTCATCCCAATGTTTTGATCGAAACCTATCATGATCACCGAATGGCGATGGCATTTGCCCCTTTGGCTTTGTTGGTTCCCATAAGAATACTAGATGCAGATGTTGTCACAAAATCCTACCCAGGGTTTTGGGAAGATTTAGAGCAGAATGGGTTTTTATTGGGGTTATAATGTAAAAACATGCTCAATAACTTGACAACCCCCCTGCTGAGAATGTATATTTGCCGCCTTAATGTATAAAATGAAACTTTCACACTTTAATTTTGATCTACCAGATAATCTGTTAGCGGAATACCCTACAGATCATCGAGACGAGTCAAAACTTATGGTTTTACACCGTGAAACCGAAACCATCGAACATAAATATTTCAAAGACATCGTTGATTATTTTGATGAAGGAGATATCATGGTTCGAAACAACACCAAAGTGTTTCCAGCTCGTTTGATTGGAAATAAGGAAAAGACAGGAGCCAAAATAGAAGTTTTCTTACTCCGTGAACTGAATCAGTCACAACGACTTTGGGATGTTCTTGTAGACCCTGCTAGAAAAATAAGAATTGGAAACAAACTCTATTTTGGAGGGGGTGAGGATTTGGTTGCTGAAGTCATTGACAATACGACTTCCCGTGGGCGGACGCTTCGATTTTTATATGATGGGCCTTATGAGGCCTTCCGAGAAAAGCTGCACGAGATGGGTCAAACACCGCTTCCCAAGTATATCAAACGCGATGAGAAAGAATTTGATCGGGAACGCTATCAAACAATCTATGCCAAACACGAAGGTGCCGTTGCAGCACCAACTGCTGGGCTCCATTTTTCAAAGCACGTTCTGAAAAGACTCGAAATCAAAGGGATTGATATGGCTGACATCACACTTCATGTAGGGCTTGGTACCTTCAACCCAGTTGAAGTGGAGGATTTGTCCAAACATAAAATGGATTCAGAAGAACTACATATCGATCAGATTGCTGCCGATATGGTAAACAATGCGAAGAGCAATAAAAATCGGGTATGCTCCATAGGAACAACATCAATGCGTGCACTTGAAAGTGCTGTATCTTCAAGCAAAACACTCAATACCTACCGGGGCTGGACGCATAAGTTTATTTTTCCACCTCATGAGTTTAGCATTGCAGATAGCATGGTTACCAATTTTCATTTACCAAAATCAACTCTTTTGATGATGGTTTCTGCTTTTGCTGGGCATGAATTTGTGAAAAAAGCATATCAAGAAGCTGTCAAGAAAAAATATCGTTTCTATTCTTATGGTGACGCGATGCTAATTATATAGTCATGGAGAAAGCACGTCGTGATATTCGTGCCTTATCCTTGGACGAATTGCGTCGTTTCTTTACCTCTCATTCACTACCTGCTTTCAAAGGGAATCAGGTTTATGAATGGCTTTGGAGCAAGGGATCCCATGACTTTTTGGGGATGACCAATTTATCAAAGTCACATCGCTCGCTTTTAGAAGAGTATTTTGTGATCAACCATATCGCGGTTGACCAATTGCAACGAAGTGTTGATGGCACAATCAAAAATGCCATTCGCCTTCATGACGGATATCTCGTAGAATCTGTATTGATCCCCACTAACACACGTTCTACGGCTTGTGTGTCGAGTCAAGTTGGGTGTAGCTTGGACTGTCATTTTTGTGCGACTGCCAAACTCAAACGAATGCGTAATCTCAACCCAGATGAGATTTATGACCAGGTTGTGGAAATCGACAAACAAAGTCAATTGTATTACAATCGTCCACTGACCAATATCGTATTTATGGGAATGGGCGAACCTTTGATGAATTATAAGAATACCCTGACTGCCATTGATAAAATTACTTCACCTGATGGGTTAGGGATGTCACCCAAACGAATTACGGTATCAACTTCTGGAATCACCAAGATTATTCGAGAGATTTCAGACCAGAGCCCAAAGTTTAAATTGGCAGTTTCTCTTCATTCTGCAATCGAAGAAACACGAAATCGACTGATGCCATTTACCAAAACCTTTCCGCTCGATCAGCTATTGGTAGCACTTAAATATTGGTATGAAAAAACGAAAAGCAAAGTTACCTTTGAAGTGGTGGTATGGAAAGACATCAATGACAAACATGTGGACATTGACGCACTCGTTTCCTATTGTAAGCGGGTGCCTTCGAAAGTAAACTTAATTGAATACAATGCAATTGGAGATGATCAGTTTGTGCAAGCAAGGCCAGAGGCGATATCGGCATATACGACTGCATTGGAAAACAATCGAATTTCGGTTACCGTACGACGGTCGCGCGGAAAGGATATAGATGCTGCATGCGGTCAGCTGGCAAATAAGAACAATGAATTCACACATGGTCAAGATGTTTGACAGTAACAAGTGAAATTGTATATTTAAAACGGATGAAAATCACTGAGCAACTCAAACGCCCCATACGCGAGGAAATGGAACTCTTCGAAGGAAGATTTTCCAACGCAATGTCTTCCAAAGTTGCATTGTTAAACCGAATTACGCATTATATCGTCAATCGCAAAGGAAAACAGATGCGGCCAATGTTTGTTTTTCTTACTGCAAAGTTGCTAGGAAAAACCAATGAGCGCACCTACCGAGCAGCATCCGTAATCGAACTCATCCACACCGCAACTTTGGTTCATGACGATGTGGTCGATGATAGTGATAAGCGTCGAGGGTTTTTCTCAATCAATGCCCTATGGAAAAATAAAATCGCTATTTTGGTAGGAGACTATTTGCTGTCGAAAGGACTATTGCTTTGCATCGACAATAAAGACTTCGATTTGCTTGAGATTATTTCAACTGCTGTGCGCGAAATGAGTGAAGGGGAGTTGTTGCAAATCGAAAAAGCCAGAAGTCTCGATATTACGGAGGAGGTCTATTATGAAGTCATTCGAAAAAAAACCGCTACGCTTATTGCATCCTGTTGCGCTTTGGGCGCATGTTCTGTTGAGAGCTCTGAGACGGAGGTGCAAAAAATGCGAATGTTCGGCGAAAAAATTGGGATGGCATTCCAGATTAAAGACGATTTATTTGACTATGGCAAACAACGTATTGGAAAGCCAACAGGAATCGATATACGTGAACGCAAAATGACCTTGCCTTTGATTTACACCATGCAACAGGCAAATCCATCAGAACGAAGGTGGCTCAAGCGAAATTTAAAAAAGTACAACACGAACAAAAAGAAAGTAAAAGAAGTAATTGCATTTGTCAAAACCAATGGCGGATTGGATTATGCAATCCATAAAATGTATGAATTCCAACAAGAGGCAAATCTGATTCTGGATTCATTTCCGGCTTCCGACGCCAAGGATAGTTTGCAAAAACTGGTCTCTTATGTAATTGATCGGGAGTTTTAATTGCTTTTTTTTCTATTTTTAATCTTTACAATTGTCCAATTTTGATTAGTAAGTCAACCGTAGATCTCGTTTTTGAAACCGCACGACTGGAAGAGGTTATTGGTGACTTTGTACTGCTCAAAAAGTCAGGTTCGAATTTCAAAGGGTTAAGTCCCTTTTCCAATGAAAAAACTCCGAGTTTTATGGTCTCTCCTGCCAAACAAATTTGGAAAGATTTTAGCAGTGGAAAAGGGGGTAACGTCGTTTCCTTTTTGATGGAGCATGAACATTTTACATTTCCAGAAGCGATTAAATTCCTCGCAAAGAAATACAATATCGAAGTTGAGGAAACCCAACAAACCAACGAGCAAAAAGAAGCAGCATCTCTTCGCGAAAGTATGTATGCCGTTACAGATTTTGCGCAATCTTTTTTTTCAAAAATGCTCACCGAAAGTCAAGAGGGAAAAAATATTGGGTTGGCTTATTTTCAGGAAAGAGAATTCACTGCAGAATCGATTGATCGATTCCATTTGGGATATTCGCCTGACCAGTGGGATGCTTTCACTAAGGCAGCATTGGATGCCGGATTTCAAGAGGAGTTTTTGGTGTCGAGTGGCTTGACGATTCAAAAAGGAGAAAAACAGTTTGACCGTTTTAAAGGGCGAGTCATGTTTCCAATTCACAGTATGTCTGGTCGTGTGATGGGTTTTGGGGGACGTATCCTAAAACAAGACAAGCAGGCGGCAAAATATGTCAACTCTCCCGAGAGTGAAGTATATCAAAAAAGCAAAGTTCTATATGGGCTTTATCAGGCAAAACAGCATATCGCTAAGCAGAGCAACTGTTATCTTGTAGAGGGATATACGGATGTGATTCAAATGCATCAGGCAGGGATTCAAAACGTTGTTTCCTCTTCTGGGACTGCATTGACTCCTGATCAAGTTCGTTTGATTCGTCGATTGACGGACACCATAACCTTGTTGTTTGATGGAGATGCAGCGGGTCTTCGTGCAGCCATGCGTGGAGTCGATATCATCTTGGAAGCAGGGATGCAGGTTTCCATTTGTACATTCCCCGATGGAGAAGATCCAGACAGCTTTGTCAGAAATCATCAGCTCACTGAAGTCAAACAATTTTTAGAAAACAATACAGTTGACTTTATTCAATTTAAAGCAAAATTACTTGCAGAAGAGGGTAAAAACGAGCCCATCCGAAAAGCCGAAACTATACGCGAAATTGTACAGAGTATTTCCATAATTCCAGATGCCATTCGCCGAGAGGTCTATATACAGAGTTGTGCTTCTTTGATGAATATCAGCGAAGATGTGCTGTTTTCGACCCTTGCCCAGTTGCTTCAGAAAAAGGGTCAGCAAGCACCACAAGCTCGAAAATTAAGCGAGATGCAAGTTGTCAATGTCCCGAAACAGAAAGTTGATCCGCGCTTTGAGCTCGAACGAAATATCATCTCTCTCCTTTTACTGTATGGACAGGAAGAAGTTTCATTTGAAGATGTCGTGATGCAGTCCGATGAAGAAGGAAAAATTGTCCTTACGCCAACTGAAATTAGCGCCAAAGTGTATGAAAAAATTTACCTGGATCTTCAACAGGACGAAGTCGAGCTATCAACCCAAAACTTTCGGGAACTTTACCATTCTTTATTGTCGATTTACAATGCTCAAAAACCTCTCGTTATGGAGACGTTTTTGCAAGAGCTTACGCAAGAGCAGTCCGAACTGGTCAGCAGTATTATCATGAATGATGAAAACAATGTTCTCCACGATTGGGAACGAAAAAATATCGTGATCAAGGACAAAAAGACTGAAATCGGAAGGTGGTTACAGCAAACCATACTGAATCTCAGATGTTTGTTAATCCAAGAAAAAATCGGGGAATTACAAAATCAAACTGCGGAGAGCCATATCGAAACTCATCGCGAAATTTTAGAGGAAGTCAACGATTATGTTGGGCTCAAAAAGAATTTGAGTAAGCGCTTAGACCGTGTTATTTTTTAGAAAGAGTCTATCTGAATTGATTGGGCTTTTCGAACGAGCTCAACGAGATTTCGAACGCGTAACTTTTTCATGATTCGACTGCGGTATGTACTGACAGTTTTTTCGTTTAGTTTTAACTCCAACGCAATCTCTTTGTTCCTTTTGCCATCGCACAGCATCTTGAGAACTTCAACTTCACGCATAGAAAGCTTTTTGAACATTCTCCTTGGTCTTCCTGTCGACTCGTCAAATGCAATCGTTTGGGCAAGTTCATTGGTGATGTATACCCCTCCAGAGGCAATTTTCAAAATCGCATGACGAATTGCAGTGGGGTTGGCTTTTTTGTTCAGATAACCAGATGCGCCTGCTTTTAATGACGAAATGGCATAGACTTCCTCGGGCTGATTTGAAAAGATCAAAACACGAACACCTGTGTGCTCATTTTTAATACGTCGCAAGACCGCTAATCCATCTGATTTTAGCAAATCGAGTTCTAGGACGATAACATCAACAATCTTCCGCTCAAGAATATCAAAAAGATCATCTGGAACCATGGCTTTTCCAGTGATTGAAATTTCAGTGGAATTCTTAAAACTGGCCTTGATCCCTTTATGGATTATTGGATGAGAATCAGCAACGACAACTTTTATCACAGACCTAAAGTAAGATGGTTATTTATGTTGATTCTTTAAAGAAACAACAATTGAAACAAACTACAAAGGATGTAAGTAAATTCTTAAAAAATTTAACAAAAAATTACTTTAGACGCTGTGGTATCACACAAATGGGAATGGGAACCATTTTGTGTTTATTCATTGTGTGGTGTTTTTCATAGGTTGAAAAGACGGTCTTGTCACGGCCTGCAAAGTCTGTTGTTGTTTTTCCAATTTCTTGTTGTTCCATTGCCCATTCGAGTTCGTCATACGTTGCACCGAGCTGGTCTTCATCTGTTCGATTATCGTCCCACAACCCATCAGTTGGAGCGGCATTAACAATTGAACCATGTACGCCCAAATGTGCAGCGAGTTCTCTGACTTCACTTTTCATCAAATCTGCTATTGGACTAACATCCACTCCGCCATCTCCGTATTTGGTGTAAAACCCAACCCCAAAGTCTTCAACTTTGTTGCCCGTTCCAGCTACAAGAAACCGTTCTTGTGACGCGAAATAGTACAAAGTTGTCATTCGCAAACGAGAACGCGTATTGGCTAAAGAGAGAGGGGTGTTTGTATTGTCATTTCCGTCGGCGTCTAACTGGCAAAAACTATCATACAAGGTATTTAGCGGTACGACTTTTACACGCACATTGCTGAAGTTTTTAGAAAGCCAATTTGTATGACTGTTGGCTCGACTCACCTGATTGCTTTCTTGGTGTATTGGCATTTCAAGACAAAGTGTTGGTTTTCCCGTGGTAGCGCACAAGGTAGAAGTGAGTGCGGAATCTACACCACCAGAAACACCGACGACAAAGCCGTCTAGCTTTGACTCTTCTACATAGGCGTTTAGCCAATGTATAATATGATCTGCGACGTCTTTAGTTTTCATAGCACAACTGAATTATCATCTAAAAAAATAGTAGTTTCGTAAACTCTAATTTTACTTTCAAAGGTAGTATTTATGCACGTATTCAAAAACAGGTTTTGTTCAATTTTAATCCTTTTGATTATTTCTGTCCTATTTTGGAGCTGCTCGAACCGAAAAACATCAAAAGATGCTGCACAGTCCTATGAACTCATTCGTTTTGAAAGTATTTTTTTTGATGCCCACCCAGACTCCCTTGCTGAAGTCGAGAAACACTTTCCTTATTTTTTTCCAAAAAGCTATCCCTTTTCCGTATGGGTCAATCGACGTACAGACAGCTTGCAGCTGGCTTTGTATGAGCAAACCAAATCGATTTCGAATTCAGATATTCAAGACCAGCTGATCCCTTTTATGGAAGGTCTTCCTCGTGTTTTTGAGAATGTTCGAGTGCCCAATAAGTTGATTACGATCACTTCGGACGTTGACTACAACAATAAAGTCATCATCAACGACAGCATGGTATTGATTGCCATTGACAATTTTTTGGGTGTTAATCATCACATGTATGAGGGAATTGCCTTGTATTTGCGTCAGCAAATGGAGTTGAAACATCTATCAAAAGAACTGGCAGAATCATTTGCAAACAATCGAATTGCTTTGCCCAAAGACCGTACCTTTTTGGCGCAATTGATTTACTCTGGTAAAATCCAGTTCTTGAAGCAATCGATTTTGTCCGATTATTCAGAAGATAAAATTTTGGGATACACGCCTGACCAGCTCGCTTGGGCAATGACGAATGAAAAAGAAATCTGGAATTTCTTTGTTTCCAAAGAGTTGCTTTACAGTACAGATCCAGAGTTGATCAAACGCTTTATTTCGCCAGCTCCGTTTTCAAAATTTTATTTGAATATCGATGTTGACTCTCCAGGTCAAATCGGTCAATGGCTTGGCCTTCAAATCGTTAAGGCCTATCAAATGAAAGAACGAAAATCCATTGCGCAGCTCCTCAATACTCCTTACAGAGAGTTGTTTGAACAATCAAAATATAAACCTCGAAGATGATGAAAAAGACGAGTATTACGATAAATGTTACCCTGGATGAGAATCATGTGCCAGAAAAGCTAAGTTGGTCTGCCCCTGATGGTGGTATTGACAAGCAAGAAACGCACGCCATGTTTTTAAACACTTGGGACAAAGAAACCCAAGAAAGCGCTCGTATTGACTTATGGACCAAAGAGATGCCTGTTGACCAAATGCGTGTGTTTGTTCACCAAACGCTTGTCGGCATTCGCAACTCGTATATGAAAGCCACGCAAGATGTTGAAATGGGAGAGGTCTTTCAACAATTTTGTGATTATTTTTCAAGTGAACATAAACTGGGCAAGGTCCAAAAAACTAAAGATTCGAATTGATTGATTCGATATAGTTGAGAATTTCTTTTTTTCCTTCTCCATTCTTAGCTGAAGATTCAAATAATGGCGGAACACTTTCCCAACCCTGCTCCAAAAGATGCGATTTATAAACAGACATATTGTTTTGACGTTGTGTGATGGAGAGTTTATCAATCTTAGTAAACACGATAGAGAATGGATGTTGTTGAGTACCTAGCGCATTGATAAAATCGATATCGATTTTTTGCGGTTCGTGCCGACTATCGATTAAAACAAAAGTATTGACCAATTGTTTTCGATTGGCGAAATAGCCTTGGATTAGTGTTTTGAGCTCCTTTCTCTCTTGTTTCGATATTTTAGCATACCCATAACCAGGTAAGTCAACCAGACACCAAGCTTCATTGATTAAAAAGTGATTGATCAGCTTTGTTTTTCCAGGGGTTCCCGAAGTTTTTGCGAGTTTTTTATTGTTTGTTAGGGCATTGATTAGTGATGACTTTCCAACATTAGAGCGGCCGATAAAAGCATATTCAGGAAGAGAAGACTTTGGGCACTGATCAACAGTAGAGTTGCTAACCAAAAAACGGGCAGAATGAATCATGGCAACTCAATTTGAATGAGAGTTTAACCAAGCTTCCATATGCACATTGAAAAGATCTGGATGTTCCATCATGGGCGCATGCCCACATTTTTCAATCCAAAACAAGGAAGAACTTGGTAGTAAACGATCGAAGTCATGTCCAACTTCAGGTGGCGTTACAATGTCGTTTTCTCCCCATATTATGGCGGTTGGAATTTGGATTTTTGGCAAATCTTTCGCCATATTATGCCGAATTGCACTTTTTGCAATTGCTAGAATCTTAACCAATTTTTTTCGATCATTGACGGTTTCAAACACCTCATCAATAACTTCGTCAGTAGCCACCTTAGGGTCATAAAAAACCTCTTGACATTTCCGCGTCATGTAGACTTTATCTTCTCTTTTGGGGTAGCTTTCACCCATAGAGTTTTCATAGAGCCCAGAACTACCTGTGATGATAAGTCCTTTGATGTTTTTGGGATATAACAAAGAAACCAGCAGTCCAATGTGTCCTCCAAGGGAGTTTCCAAGCAAAGTGACTTCTGATAAATTCAGATGGGAAATAAATTGATTGACATAATTGGCAAACTCTTTGACGTTGGTTTTCAGCAAGGGGAGGTCGTAAATAGGTAACATCGGGATTATCACCCGATACCCTTTGTCAGGAAAGTAGTCAGTAACTCCTTGAAAGTTACTCAAACCGCCCATAAGTCCATGAAGAATTACGATTGGCTTTCCAGTGCCTACTTCAAGGAATTTAAATTTCCCCGATGTTTTTATTGTTTGTTTCATCTAATTGAAGCCAATATAGTGCGCAAATATAACCATTTCAAGTCAGTTGCCTTATTCGTTTTGCATAAAGTGAAAGCAAATGGTTTAGAATTCACAATTTCAATCGAGTTTGCTTAATAAAATGGCAATAACCTCATTGTAAATGATTTAAGCCACTCACAAATGCAAGGTGTTTGAACTTATCAACAAAGTGGTAAAAAGTGGTAAAAAGTGGTAATTTATTGATATATTTGACTCAATTCAAGTCGGGAAATGCACGTAGTTGGCACGTATGAATGCAAATTAGATCCCAAGGGTAGGGTAAAACTTCCCGTGTCTATGGTCAAGCAGCTCAAAGGAGTTGAAACCTTTGTGCTCAAACGTTCTGTGTTTCAAAAGTGTTTGGAGCTTTACACTTTAGAAGAGTGGTCAGCCATGATGGAAAAAGTGAATAAACTCAACCGATTCAGAAAGAAAAACAACGATTTCATTCGCCGATTCACTGCTGGGGTGAAAATGATTGATATCGACGCTGCAACCAGAATATTGATCCCGAAGGATTTACTTGGGATTGCTTCTTTAAATAAATCGCTCGTCTTGTCATCGGCAATCAACATGATTGAAATCTGGGATAAGGAATTGTACGAACAAGCCATTGACGATGCTGCTCTTGACTTTGCGGAATTGGCAGAAGAGGTGATGGGAAATCATGACGAAGATGTATCATAATCCTGTTTTATTGGAAGCTTGCCTTGAGGGGTTGGCTCTCAAGGAATCAGGCACTTATGTCGATGTGACTTTTGGCGGCGGCGGTCACACCAAAGCCATTTTAGATGCGATTGGACGTGACGGAAAGGTGATTGCTTTTGACCAGGATGAAGATGCGATTGAAAATTCATGGGAGGATGAGCGCTTGATTTTTATTCATCAAAACTTCACCTATCTACAGCGCTTTTTACGATTTCATAAGATTGATAAAGTCGATGGGATTCTTGCAGATTTAGGTGTTTCCTCTCACCAAATTGACACACCAACTCGCGGGTTTTCTACACGATTCGATGGCCCACTTGATATGCGAATGAGCTCATCGGAGGGAACATCGGCAAAAGACGTGATTAATTCTTATACAAAAGAGCAGTTGAGTGATATCTTTTATCAATATGGAGAACTGACGAATGCACGCAAGATCGCCTCAAGGATCGTTGAGCGCAGAGAAGTAAACCCCATTGAAACGACTTTGGAATTAGCGGACCTGCTTCGCCCACTTGTTCCTGCAAAGATTCAGCACAAAGTATTGGCCCAAATTTTTCAAGCTCTTCGTATTGAGGTCAATCAAGAGTTGGAAGCCCTAAAATCTCTTCTCGAGCAAAGCGTAGAAGTCCTCAACCATAATGGAAGACTTTGTGTGATCAGTTATCACTCTTTAGAAGATCGCCTTGTTAAGCGTTTTATTCAGCATGGCTGCTTTGAAAACGAACCACAAAAAGATGAGTTTGGGCGTTCATACAAGCCACTCAAAAAGGTGGGAAACATGACGCTGCCAACGGAAATAGAGATTCAAAACAACAAACGTGCACGCAGTGCCAAACTGCGAATAGCTGAGAAAATATGAGACAAAGTATGTTAGAAATTCTTCGAGGTTCTTTCTTGGTGCAGCAAGGTGCCTTACGGAACTGGCGACTCATATTTTTCTTCTTTTTTCTGGCGGGTGTTATGATTACATCCTCTCACAATATTGACCAAAAGGTGATGCAGATTTCGTCCTTAAACACCGAAATCCAAGCGTTAAAAAGTCAGTTTGCAGAAACGAGAACCCAAGCCATGTATATGCGTTTGGAAACGGAAGTAAAAAGCAAATTGTCCAAACGTGGATTTGTATCCTCTGTTACCCCACCCACAAAAATCATCATTGAATAAGACAAATGGAAAAGCAAAAGAGACTGATTTCTAGATTTTCATTTGTGGTGATTGGGCTTTTCCTACTTGGGTTAGGGATTGGGTATAAAATCATCCACATCCAGCTTGTAGAAGGAGATTCCTACAAACTTCTCGCTGAAAAGGCAACCGTACAAAACTTTGAAATTCAACCGATTCGCGGAAATATATATGCGCATGACGGTAGTCTTCTTGCCACTTCAGTACCGAGATATACCATTCATTTTGATGCAGCTACAGTGACTACAAGTCGTTTTGAGAGTTATGTGGATGCGCTTGCAGACTCACTCGCTTTTCTATTGGGGAATACGCCCAATTATTATCACAACCTTCTCCTTGATGCGCATAAAAAACAGCATCGCTACAAACGTATTGCAAAGGATCTAAGTTATGGGCAAATGACTCGTTTGCGAACTTTTCCATTGTTTCGATTGGGGGGCGTTCGCGGGGGCTTGATTGTCGAGCGAAAGACCGTGCGTGAAAGACCTTTAGGAAAAATCGCCGAACGCACCATTGGCTATGAACAAGAGCAGCCAAACGGGAGCTACCTACGCGTTGGGCTTGAAGGAGCTTTTGGAGATGAATTACGCGGGATTCCTGGGCTACAGCTGCGTCAAAAAATCGCAAATGGAGAATGGAAACCCTTAAGCTATTCATATCTACAAGAACCACAAGATGGGTATGATGTACAAACAACACTTGATGTCAACATTCAAGATGTCACTCACAATGCTTTGCTCGGAGCTCTTGAAAATTTTAAAGCCGATCACGGAACAGCTGTCGTGATGGAAACCGAAACAGGAGCGATTCGTGCTGTGGCAAACTTGGGTCGAACTAAAGAGGGGAAGTATTACGAAAAACTCAACTATGCTATTGGGGAGTCTCACGAACCCGGTTCTACCTTCAAGCTGATGGCACTTGTAGCAGCTCTCGAGGACCAAGTTGTCGATACGACGACAGTTTTTGATACGCAAAATGGAGAACTGACTTTTTATGGCAAATACAAAGTACGTGATTCTCGTAAAGGGGGCTATGGTAAAATTCCGATTACCGAAATTTTTGAGCGTTCCTCAAATACAGGAATGGTACAGGTAATATACAATGAGTACAACACAAAACCAGAGCAATTTGTAAATCGCCTGATGAATATGGGTCTCAGCGAACCGCTAGGATTGCCTATCGTAGGCGAGGCAAAACCAGTCATCCCACATCCCGACAAAAAAGGGTGGAGTGGGATTTCTCTTCCATGGATGGCTTATGGATATGGGGTGTTAATTACACCAATGCAGACGCTCACTTTCTATAACGCCATTGCCAATGACGGCGTCATGGTTAGACCCAGATTTATCGAAGGTACCCAAAACACAAGGAGACAAATCAAAAAGCAGTCTGAAGTCGAAGTTATCAACCCTTCCATTTGTTCCAAAGAGACGATTGGCAAGGTCAAAAGTATGTTGAAAGGAGTGGTGGAAAAACCTTGGGGTACAGCTCATAATATTTACGATCCCAATTTTGCAATCTCTGGAAAAACAGGAACCTGTCAGTTGGACTACAACACGGACGAGGTACAATACGTTGCGAGTTTTGTAGGGTATTTTCCTTCAGACCAACCAAAATACTCATGCATAGTGGTCATTCACCGCCCTGATAAAGAAAAAGGATATTTCGGAAATCAGGTAGCTGCCCCAGTTTTCCAAACAATTGCTCACAAGCTATACAGCTCAATTCCAAGAGAAACCAAGCTCAGCCGAGATCGCTATTTGGAAATCACGGGTAATAAGAGTGAGACCAACCAAAGCGTGGTCGAAGCCGATGTCAAACTCACCAAAACACAAAAGAAATCCTGATGCAACTCAAAGAATTACTTTTTGGCGTATCCATAGAGTCTGTTTTTGGGATCACATCCGTTTCGATTGATTATGTGACTGCAGACTCTCGTCAGGTCGAACCCAATACATTGTTTGTTGCCATTCGTGGAGAGTTTCACGATGGGCATCAACACATCGATGATGCTGTAAAGAAGGGTGCTATCGCAATCCTATGCGAAGAATTACCCAAAAAGCAAGTGGAAGGAATTACCTATGTGCAAACCTTCCAATCCCGAAGTGCCTATGCTGTGATCGCGTCTAATTATCACAATCGACCTTCTGCCAAACTCAGTCTTATAGGTGTAACAGGAACCAACGGCAAAACATCGATTGTTCAATTATTGTTTGAGGTATTCCAGCACTTAGGGTTTTCAGTTGGGAAATTATCCACCATTGCCAACGCCATCAACGAGCATCACTATCCAGCAACACACACAACACCTGACCCTATGGAGATCAATTCCTTTTTGGCAAAAATGGTCGAAGCGGACGTTTCGTATTGCTTTATGGAAGTTTCGTCTCATGGGATCGACCAGCATCGTATAGATGGGCTTCATTTTACAGGTGGGATCTTCACCAACCTTACGCATGATCACCTCGACTATCACAAGACTTTTGAAAGCTATAGAGATACCAAAAAGAAGTTTTTTGACAAACTGCCAGCAACCGCTTTTGCACTGAGCAATCACGATGATAAGAATGGAAAGTATATGTTGCAAAATTGCGCTGCAAAGCAGCATTCCTATGCGTTAAAGAACACAGCTGAATTTAAAGCGAAAATCCTTGAGCATGACTTTTCGGGAATGCAACTTCGGATAGACGGTAAAGAAACATGGGTGGCATTGGTTGGTGACTTCAACGCATCGAATATGTTGGCGGTATACGCTTGCACACAGCTACTGGGAGAGAACGCTGACCAGAGTCTAAGTGCTTTGAGTGTGGTAGAGCCCGTATCGGGACGGTTTAATGTTGTCAGTGGAGGGCATCCAGTCCGAGCGATTGTTGATTATGCGCATACGCCAGATGCATTAAATCACGTACTGGAGACAATCAACAAAATTAGGACTGGAAATGAGATGTTGATCACCGTTTTTGGTTGTGGTGGAGATCGGGATAAGGCAAAGCGTCCACTCATGGGACGGATTGCTTCAACATTAAGCGATAAGGTGATTTTTACTTCTGATAATCCGCGCAATGAAGACCCTGAAAAGATTATTGAGCAGATCGAATCGGGTGTACCAGCAAAACATTTTAAAAAATACATCAGTATCTCAAGCCGATTACAAGCGATAAAAACTGCTTGTCAGCTTGCCCATAAAGGGGATATCATTTTGGTGGCAGGGAAAGGTCATGAAACTTATCAAGACATTAAAGGTGAGCGTTTGGATTTTGACGACGCTAAGGAGTTAAAACAACATTTACAAAACAAGAACTAATGCTATACTATCTGTTTGAATATTTAGAACAAGAATTCCAGTTTCCAGGAGCTAGTTTATTCCAGTTCATCAGTTTTCGAGCATCCATAGCAATCATCTTTTCGCTACTTGTCTCTTTGATTTTTGGGAAACAAATCATACAGCTCTTACAACGCAATCAAATGGGGGAGAGTATCCGAGATCTAGGCCTGGAAGGTCAAAAAGAAAAAGCTGGCACGCCGACTATGGGAGGTCTCATAATCATTCTGGCAACCCTTGTGCCCGTATTGTTGTTTGCCAAACTCGACAACATCTACATTCTTCTTCTCATCATCACGACGATTTGGATGGGAAGCATCGGATTTATAGATGATTACATCAAGATTAAGCGAAAAAATAAAGAAGGTCTTAAAGGAAGGTTTAAAATCATTGGTCAAGTTGGTTTGGGTCTTATTGTCGGGATTACGCTTTACTTCCATCCTGATGTGACCATAAGAGAAAACGCTACACTAGGACAAGAGATTGTTGTCAATGAAAAATCGACAAAAACCACAATTCCATTATTGAAAAACAATGAATTTGATTATGCCGAAGTGATTACTTGGATTGACGAATCCTGGTCTGTGTATGCTTGGTTGGTTTTTATTCCGTTTGTGATCTTTATTGTGACGGCGGTTTCAAATGGCGCAAACCTCACCGATGGCATAGACGGATTAGCCGCAGGAACAGCAACCCTAATCGTATTGGTATTGGGGGTTTTTGCATGGGTTTCGGGCAACATTATTTTCTCAGATTACCTCAACGTCATGTATATCCCCGATGTGAGTGAACTCGTGATTTTTATCGCGGCATTTGCTGGGGGTCTGGTCGGATTTTTATGGTACAACACCTATCCAGCTCAAGTGTTTATGGGTGATACAGGAAGCTTGACCATTGGCGGTATTATTGCCGTTCTCGCACTTTCGGTTCGAAAAGAATTGCTTATTCCTATCCTGTGCGGTGTTTTCTTCATCGAAAGCTTGTCAGTTATCCTTCAAGTAGGGTATTTCAAGTACACCAAAAAGAAAACAGGAGTTGGAAAACGAATTTTCTTGATGGCACCTGTCCATCATCATTTCCAAAAACAAGGATATCACGAGAGTAAAATCGTGACTCGTTTATGGATAATCACCATCGCTCTTGCGATCATTTCACTTGTAACCTTAAAAATCAGATAGCCAATGTCAAAAAATATGATTGTATTGGGTGGAGGAGAGAGCGGAGTTGGCGCAGCACTTCTTGGTCAGCACCTTGGCTATCATGTCTTTTTGAGCGATAAAGGGGCAATTGGTGAGTCCTACCAAAAAGAATTGGATGATCATCATATAGAATGGGAACAAGGACAACACACTTCCGAACGGATTACAAGAGCCGATTTGGTTGTAAAAAGCCCAGGGATTCCCCCAAATGTACCAATAGTCGAAGAAATCAGGTCTGCTGAGATTCCCTTGCTTTCAGAAATTGAATTTGCTTCACTACACACAGATGCGGAGCTGATCGGTATCACAGGTACAAATGGAAAGACGACTACGGCCATGCTTACGCATCACTTACTTGCATCGGCAGGAAAGTCTGTCGCGCTTGCTGGGAATATTGGGTCAAGCTTTGCCAAAGCAGTAACGACAAGTTCGCCCGATTACTGGGTACTTGAACTCAGTAGTTTTCAATTGGAGGACATCGATTCCTTCCACCCGCGATATGCTGTGATGACCAATCTCACCCCCGACCATTTAGATCGCTATGAAAACAGTTTTGAGCGATATGTTGACGCCAAGTTTTGCATGTTGAAAAACCAAACGATTGAAGACTATTTCATCTATGATGACACAGATGATGAAATCAAGTTGGCAATCGAACGACACAAGCCCAAATCGCAATGCATACCCTATACAGATAAAACAATAAAACACGAACGATTTAATACAACCGATATGATTAGGATTGACAATCCCTCGTTGGAGGGAATTCACAATGCCAAAAATGCAATGGCAGCAGCGACCATTGCCCAGTTGGTCAACATTCGCAAACAAACCATAAGGGAGAGTTTGCGAACCTTTCAAGGCGCTCCGCACCGATTGGAGAAGGTGCTGCGTATTCTAAAAGTAGATTATATAAATGATTCCAAAGCAACAAATGTCAATGCAACATACTATGCGCTCAACAGTATGACACGCCCAACAATTTGGATTGTAGGTGGTGTTGACAAAGGCAATGACTACGCCAAACTCATGCCTTTGGTTCGTAAAAATGTAAAGGCCATTATTTGCCTTGGGCTTGACAATGAAAAAATCATCGATTGTTTCTCTCCAGTTGTAAACCTTTTGGTGGAAGCAGGGTCGATGTCTGAAGCTGTTCAGGCATCCTATGACTTGGCAAAGCAGGGAGATGCGGTATTGTTGTCACCAGCTTGTGCAAGCTTTGATCTTTTTGAAAACTACGAAGATCGGGGAGATCAATTTAAACAGCTCGTTCGTCAACTGTAATTTATGCGTTTTATCACAAAACATATCCACGGAGATCGCGCCATATGGGCTATTGTAGCCCTGTTGTCTGTGTTTTCATTTTTACCTGTTTATAGCGCAAGCTCCAACCTGGTATATGTTTTAGGGATTGGCTCTGTTACTGGTCATTTGATCAAGCATGTTGCCATTGTCTTGATTGGAATTAGTATTATGTATGCGACACACCGTATTCCATTCAAATACTTTAGCGGATTGTCTGTCATTGCGCTGCCTATTGTTTGGGTTTTGTTGGTCTACACCGCCCTGCAAGGCAATATGATAGATGGAGCAAATGCAAGTCGTTGGATCAAAATTCCAATCCTTGGCTTGTCTTTTCAAACATCAACATTAGCTTCGGTTGTGCTGATGGTGTATGTGGCTCGTTACCTCTCAATCAATAAAGATAAAGACATTCATTTTTGGCGAAGTTTGCTCGTTCTATGGCTGCCTGTCTTGTTGGTGATTGCGACCATCTTACCAGCAAACCTATCAACGGCAGCTTTATTGGTTGCTTTGGTGTTTGTGTTGGCATTTATTGGGGGCTATCCTAAAAAATATCTGTTGTTGATGTTGGGTACTGCTGCGGTCTTTCTAGCCTTGTTTATCATGACAGCAAAAGCATATCCAGATGCTTTCCCCAACCGCGTCGATACATGGTTGAGTCGAATTGAAAGTTTTACGGGAGATGGTGATGCAAATACCAACTACCAAGTGCAACGTGCCAAAACTGCAATTGCTACTGGCGGTGTCCTTGGAAAAGGAGCTGGTAAAAGTGTGATGAAAAACTTATTACCCCAAAGCACATCTGATTTTATTTATGCCATTATCACTGAGGAGTACGGTATGGCTGGCGGCTTGAGTTTGTTGTTTTTATACCTGCTGCTTCTGTTCCGTATTTTCATGAGTGTATATAAAACAGAACACTTTTTTGGCCAACTTCTAATCGTAGGAGTTGGACTTCCGATCATTATGCAGTCTTTGGTGAATATGGGTGTTGCCGTTTCGATATTTCCCGTAACTGGGCAACCTCTACCATTGATTAGCAGTGGTGGAACTTCCATATGGATGACATTTCTTGCACTCGGTATTGTTCAGAGTGTGACTGCAGGCCGCATGGTAGAGAGCGACGAAAAAAACCCTTTAGCAATTTTGAGTGAAGCAGTTTAAAACCATATTGTCTGGCGGAGGAACAGGGGGCCACATCTTCCCTGCACTAGCGATTGCCAACGCGATAAAAAGCGACAATGGCTCTGCTGAGATTTTATTTGTCGGTGCAAGTCAACGTATGGAAATGAAACGTGTTCCCAAAGCTGGTTTTCCAATCAAAGGGCTTTGGATATCAGGGATTCAGCGTAAGCTTTCAGTTCAAAATCTATTGTTTCCTCTCAAGTTAATTGTGAGCTTGTGGCGTTCCTATTTTATTTTAAAGCGATTTCAACCAAAGGTTGTTATTGGTACTGGGGGCTTTGCGAGCGGTCCATTGTTATATATGGCCACAAGAATGAATATTCCATCACTCATTCAAGAGCAAAACGCTCTACCTGGGATAACCAACCGATTACTTGGCAAATATGTACAACGAGTATGTATCGCTCATGCGGAAGCAGAAAGATTTTTTCCGAAGCATAAGACAGAGCTAACAGGAAACCCTTTGCGATCGGAGTTGATCCAACTGAACATCAGCCCCGAAGAAGCAAAAAAGAAGATGGGGTTATCACAAAAGAAAACAACCCTGCTAGTTGTCGGTGGAAGTCTAGGCGCAAGACGAATAAATCAGCTTATGGCCAATCACCATGGAAGACTATCTGAGATGGGGGTTCAAATTGTGTGGCAATGCGGTTCGCTTTACGAAAAAGAATATGTGCCACTACAAACATCATATGTTCACATCACGCCATTTATTGATGATATGGCAGTGGCTTATGCGGCGGCTGATGTGATTGTTTCACGAGCAGGGGCACTTGCCGTTTCGGAGCTTTGTCAGGTCGGAAAAGCGGTTTTGTTTATCCCATCACCCAACGTGGCAGAAAACCATCAATATAAAAATGCACTTGCCATAGCCAATAAGGATGCAGCTTTGGTCATCGAAGAAAATGAACTGGATCAAAAATTCCAAACCCAACTAGGTGTTCTTCTTTCTGATAAAAAGAAGAGAGAAACCCTGGGAAAAAACATTAAAAACTTGGCAAAACCAGGTGCTACTCAATCGATTGTCAAACAAATTAAATCCCTTGTCAATGATTAAGCAACAGCTGTATTTCTTGGGGATTGGCGGAATCGGAATGTCCGCATTGGCACAGTATTTTATTCAGCAAGGGCATGAGGTATATGGGTATGACCGAATCGAAACAGAGATTACCGACAAGCTCATTCAAATCGGTGCAAAGGTGCATACAGATGACGGTGTTGATCGAATTCCATTAGTGTGTAAGAAGAGCGCCAACACGACTGTTGTATTTACCCCTGCAATCCCACAAAACTCTCCACAACTCAAGTTTTTCAAAGCAAATGGGTTTGATGTTTTTAAGCGTTCTGAAGTTCTTGGCGAATTGAGCAAAGGTCTACACTGCTTGGCTGTAGGAGGAACTCATGGCAAAACCACAACATCCTCAATTCTGGCACATCTACTTCGAGAAAATGGAAAAAAAATCACTGCGTTTTTGGGTGGAATTTCATCTAATTTTGACTCCAACTTTATCTGCGAAGGCAACGAATATATGGTGGTAGAGGCAGATGAATTTGACCGTTCCTTTTTAACGCTTCACCCCAATCTTCTCTGTATCACGTCAATGGATGCAGACCATTTGGACATTTACCAGAACGTGGAGAATATCGAAACGAGTTTTCAATCCTTTGCCGCTTTAGTTTCAAATCCAAACCAATGTTGGGTTCGAGAAGGACTTGACGTTTCAGGGGTTACATTTGGCACGAGCAAACACGCAGAGGTTCGGGTCGAACATGTCAGAGTCGAAAATGGTCATTACGTTTTTGATTTTCACAGTAAAGATCAAATCTTAAAGAATCTTCAGCTTCGTCTTCCTGGGAAACATAATTTGATGAATGCCACAGTAGCCATCGCAATGGCATTGTCTGTTGGTTGTGATCCGCAGTCAATTGCGACGGCCTTGCAGCATTTTCGAGGTGTTGATCGCCGATTTAGCGTTCGGATCGAGGAACCCGCGGTGGTGATCGATGACTACGCTCATCATCCAACTGAAATCAACCAAATGGCGGATGCGGTCAAGCAGTTTTACCCTTCTGTCAAACGACTCGCAGTGTTTCAGCCTCACTTGTTTAGCAGGACGAGGGATTTTTGCGAGGGTTTTGCGGAGAGTTTGTCTCAGTTTGACCATACCATATTGCTCGATATCTATCCAGCACGTGAGTTGCCGATCCCAGGGATTACCAGTCAATCCATACTTGAAATGATGAGTGGATCGGTTGAAATTGTATCCAAAAGTCAATTGCCAGAAAAGGTAGCTGATGCTGGTGCAGACGTTGTTGTGGTTATGGGTGCAGGCGATATTGCTGATGAGGTGCAACCAATTGTAGAACATCTAAAACGAACGTCCTATGTGGGTTAGAGTGATGTCATTTTCTTTTTGGATTGTGCTCTCAATCGCTATGATTGTGCTGTCTTCGCACCGAAATTCTGCGAGGTCAATACAAGGATTTCATGTGCACATTGATGAGAATTACCCACAGATGATCTCAAAAGATTCGGTTGATAACATGTTGAAACTTGTTTTCAAAGACTCGACGAGTAAACAAAAATCTGAAATACATTTAAAGCGTCTTGAGTTGCAACTTGCTCAAAACGATTTAATCAAAAAAACAGAAGCATTTTTAACGTTGGACGACGTTCTTCACATAAAAGTCCTACCGAGGATTCCAGTGGCTCGTGTAAAAGGTAAATCAGAATTTTATCTTGACTCCGAGGGCAGGCATATTCCGCTTTCACCCACTCACGATTGGGAGGTGCCAACAATTGTCAACGATCCCGATGTCGATCGATACGAAGCCCTCTCTGTCCTCTCCATTGCGATTGCTCAAGACGGTTTTTTAGCATCGCATATCGGAGACATCCAAGACCATGGAGACGAGATGTCTATGCATGTGATTGATCAGAATTACCAGATCAAGATCAAGTCGGTGGATGATATTCAATCAAAATTTAAAAAATATAAAGCTTTTTATGCTGTAGCCACAGATCAAGGTATGATTGGAGACTACAGGGAAGTCGCATTAGATTATAGCAACCAAATCATTTGTAAAAGAAACACGTTATGAAGCTAGAAAACAAAGGGGTAGGACTAGATATTGGAACCACAAAAATTGTGGCCATGCTTGGGCGTAAAAACGAGTATGGTAAACTCAAAATCATCGGTGCTGGAAAATCCGAAAGCTTAGGGGTTCACAGAGGAGTCGTCAACAATATTACCCAAACGATCCAATCCATTCAATCTGCCGTCCAAGAGGCAGAAGCAGCTTCTGGCGAGACAATCCGCGAGGTGGTTGTTGGGATTGCTGGTCAGCACATCCGCAGTCTTCAACACAGCGATTATATCACAAGGCCAAATCCGGAGGAGGTCATTCAGGAGTCAGATGTGGAAGAGTTGATTAACCAGGTTTATAAACTTGTGATGCTACCGGGGGAAGAAATTATTCATGTCCTTCCGCAAGAGTTCAAAGTCGATGGGCAGTCAGAAATCAAGGAGCCAATCGGGATGTATGGGGCGCGCTTGGAAGCCAACTTTCATGTCGTTGTTGGTCAAATGTCGTCGATTCGCAATATTGCACGATGTGTAAAATCAGCTGGTTTGGAGTTTGGCGGGATTACTTTGGAGCCCTTGGCATCATCCTCAGCGGTACTGAGTAAAGAAGAGAAAGAAGCTGGAGTTGCGCTTATCGATATTGGAGGTGGCACCACAGATCTTGCCATCTTTAAGGATGGAATCATTCGTCACACCTCGGTAATTCCCTTTGGCGGAAACATCATTACAGAAGACATCAAAGAGGGCTGTTCAATTATTGAAAAGCAAGCAGAGCTTCTCAAAACAAAATTTGGATCTGCCTGGCCAGGGGAGAATAAAGACAATGAAATTGTTGCCATACCAGGGCTACGAGGACGAGATCCGAAAGAAATCACACTAAAAAACCTTTCTAAAATCATTCATGCACGTGTGACCGAAATCATAGAAAGCGTATATGCCGAAATCAAAAACTACGGACACGAAGAGCAAAAGAAAAAGTTGATCGCAGGAATCGTTTTAACAGGCGGAGGGAGTCAACTGAATCACCTCAAACAACTTGTTGAATATATAACTGGCATGGATACTCGAATTGGATTTCCAAACGAACATTTGGCAGGGGATGAGCATGCAGAGTCAACCGCTAGCCCGATGTTTTCAACTGCTGTTGGATTGGTTATGAAAGCGGTCGAACAAATGAGCGCATATGAAGAGTTGGCGGAAGATGAGCATGAAGCTGAAGAGGCAGAGACAGGTGAATCTACAGAGCAACAAGAAGTAAAAAAGCGAAGATCCATCTTTGATCGCTTTACAGAGGGAATACGAGAATTTTTAGATAACGCAGAATAAATAAGCACCTATGGAATTAGATTATCAAAAAATAGATTTTGACTTACCGAAAAACCAAAGCAATGTCATAAAAGTCATTGGCGTAGGCGGTGGTGGTAGTAATGCGGTAAACTATATGTACCACTTGGGGATCAAGGGGGTTGATTTTGTGGCTTGCAATACCGACGCGCAAGCTTTGCAAAACAGTCCATTACCCAATAAGATTCAGCTTGGAGTATCACTTACCGAAGGGCTGGGAGCAGGTGCAAATCCTGAAATTGGAGAGCGTTCTGCGATTGAAAGTGTAGATGAGCTATCCCGAATGCTTGCTACCAACACCAAGATGATTTTTATTACTGCTGGAATGGGTGGAGGAACTGGCACGGGTGCTGCGCCAGTAATCGCCAAGATGGCACGTGATATGGGAATTCTCACGGTTGGAATCGTCACGATGCCCTTCCAGTTTGAAGGAAAAACGCGCAACGATCAAGCGGAAGTAGGCTTGGCGAAACTCAGGAAATTTGTCGATTCAATTATTGTAATCAACAACAACAAACTTCGAGAAGTATATGGAGACCTTGGATTCAAACAAGGGTTTGCAAAAGCCGATGAGGTGCTGGCAAATGCATCCCGAGGAATTGCCGAGGTGATTACGCATCACTATACCCAAAACATTGACCTTCGGGATGCCAAAACGGTATTGGCTGATAGCGGAACAGCGATTATGGGGTCGGCGACTTCCTCTGGACCAAATCGAGGGGAGGAAGCTGTTGCGAAAGCGCTAGATTCACCACTACTCAATGATAATAAAATCATCGGTGCAAAAAATGTCTTATTGCTTGTTGTTTCGGGCGGCGATGAAGTGACCATAGATGAAATTGGTATTATCAATGAACATATCCAACGCGAGGCAGGTCATGGTGCGAATATTATTATGGGAATCGGCGAAGACCCATCACTGGGTGAGGATATTGCAGTAACGGTAATTGCAACCGGATTTGATATCGAGCAACAAGAAGTGATTGTCCATGCCGATCCTAAAAAAATCATTCACACCCTGAATGATGAGCAAACGGTCGTACACACCCTTGAGAGTGATATGACAGAAGCAGATTTATTTTCGGGACTGTCTCCAAAAGCCGACGACAAACAACAAATGGAGGAATTTGTAGAAACAACGGATGTGATTCGATCGATTGAGGTTTATCACGAAGAGATTTCCGAACCAACTCACGAGCCTCTTCAGGATGGTGAGGAGTTTATTATCCATGAATTACCAAGTGAAGTCAATGATATTGATGTTGTTGATCATGAGGAAATTGTAGCTGAGACAAAGCCATTTGATAGTCCGATTGAAGAGACCAAACAAACGAAGGAGACCTTAGAAAATGAGGTTCCAGTACTTTTCCATTTGGAAGAGCAACCCCAAACACAAGCACTTCAGGATAGTAAACCAATCTTAGCCACCGCAGAAGTGGAGGAAGAAATAGAAACGCTAACGGTAAAAAAGTACAATTTAGAAGATTATATAGAGCCAGTTGTCGAAGAGAAGGAGATACAAATAACTGCTGAGCCAACTCCAAAAGAAGAAGTAAAAACAGAAGATTTACCTGAAAAGGAAGAGGAGGAATTAACTCCGCTAAACAGCACGATTACCCTAGGACTGGCACAGCGTGCAGAAGAAAGACGAAAGAAACTCAAATCATTTAACCATAAATTTATGACAAACCGAATCGATGAGCTCGAAAAAGAACCAGCTTACAAAAGGGCTCAAGTTGATATGAATGCAGAGCAAGATATATCTCGTCTTTCTGTTGATACAGATTCCAATGATGAGATGCGAATACGAACAAACAATTCTTTTTTACACGATAACGTAGATTAAAAATGAACTTTCAAGACCAATTAAACTCCAAACTCAAAGCGGCCATGCGTGAAAAAAACAAGATTGCTTTAGAGTCATTACGCGCGATCAAATCAGCCATATTATTGTTACAAACACAGTTTGGCGCAAAAGAAACTCCTGATGATACTGAAATCACAAAGCTATTGCAAAAACTCGTTAAGCAACGTAAGGAGAGTGCCTCGATTTTTAGGGAGCAGGGGCGAGTAGATTTAGCAGAGCCCGAGGAAGCTCAAATAGAGGTTATCAGTCAGTTTCTTCCTGAGCAGCTTTCTGCGGAGAAAGTTGAGAGAGTTATTGACGAGGTCATTCAGTCGGTGGGTGCCACAACGATGAAAGAGATGGGTAAGGTTATGGGTATGGCAAACAAACAATTGGCTGGTAAAGCAGATGGAAAGCTTATCGCAGAGATTGTCAAAAAACGCTTGGGCTAACTGTAAGACTATTCTAGTGAAAGTTAGTACATTCGCAGACGCAAAGGCCCAGTAGTTCAACTGGATAGAATATCAGATTTCGGCTCTGAGGGTTGGGGGTTCGAATCCTCCCTGGGTCACGAATTATTCCCAAAAATAATTTTTTATTTCTGGGAATATTTTTTTGAGTATACATCACTAATTCCACTCAAAAAGTCTGAACTACTGTATGTTTGGGTCACGGATTATTCCCAAAAATAATTTTTATTTCTGGGAATATTTTTTTACTATATCTCACTAATTGCACTCAAAAAGTCTGAACTACTGTATGTTTGGGTCACGAATAAATTATACAATAAGAAGAAACGCCAAGCTTGCTTGAGCGTTTTTTTTAAACTATTTTCAAAACAGCGCATGGTTAGAATCTCAAACCATTTCTTAAAGTAATTTTGGTTTTCGGAAATATTTTTTTAAAACACAGTACCTAAATATTCTGGTTTTTTAGAAGACATGTAATATAAAACACTTTTATATATTTACATTAAGACTATTCTAAAAATGACATCTGTAAAATACGCCAAATTAATGACCGGGATTCGAAAGATTGTCCGTGCAATTAATCTTGAATCCAAACGTGTACAAAAGGATCTTAACATCAGCATTCCTCAATTACTTACGTTAAAACACCTCCAAGACTGCGCAGATTATAAGTCGACGATGAAGGAAATAAAAGGCTTTTTGTCGCTAAATGCGAGTACGGTTACCGGTATCGTTGCACGTTTGGAACAAAAAGGGCTGATTGCGCGATTACCCGACCCTAAAGACAAACGATCCACGCCTATAATACTCACCTCCAAAGGCAATGATTTATTGGTTCGATCAAATGAATCCCTTCATGAACGCATTTCAAAAAAACTTGAACTTATCGACGATGGTGAATTTTCTGAAATTATAAATTCACTGGAAACTTTAATAGACCTTTTCAATATACAAGACGTAGATGCATCCCCAATCATTACAGGGCAGGCCACTATTGAAAAAAATATTGATTGATAATTGGTTTCAGTAGAAACTATCTAATATATTTACGCAAAATAATTTTTCTATGCAAATATTTAAGTTAGTCACATGTTTATTTACTATACTAACCTTTAATTCAATCAGTGCACAGGGTACTGTTTCAGGAACAGTAACCGATGATCAGGGCGTCCCTCTTCCTGGTGCCTCTGTTGTGATTGCTGAAACAAACAATGGTGTTACCACAGATTTTGACGGGTTATTTCTTATTGAAACAACTTCTGCAGTTACGCTAACCATTAGCTATGTAGGATATGAGTCAAAAACCACGACAGCAACCCCTGGACAAGAATTGAGTATTCAATTGAACCAATCCAATGCCTTGGATGAGGTCGTTATTACCGCACTTGGCATTCGACGTGCTGAAAAAGCCATCGGATATTCTGTTCAAGGAATTTCTGGAGGTGAAGTAGCTGAAGTAAAAACAACCAACATCATCAATGCCCTTTCGGGAAAAGTAGCAGGTGTTAACATCACAGGTTCTTCGGCTGGCCCTTCAGCCTCTGCGAACATCACTATTCGCGGTGCCACTTCCCTAATGGGGAACAATCAACCTTTGTTTGTCGTAAATGGTATTCCCATTACCAACGACCTATATTCGTTTGATGATGGGCTCAACGGATCTTCCTCTATTGATTTTGGTAACGCAGCACAAATTATCAATACAGATGATATTGAAGCTATTAGTGTATTAAAGGGTCCTGCAGCCTCTGCATTATACGGTTCCCGAGCAGCTAACGGAGTTATTTTAGTAGAAACAAAAACAGGAAAGCTTTCAGAGTCTGGTTTTAGGGTAGATTTGAGCACCAACCTTCAGTTTGGTTCTCCCTTAAAGCTTCCAAATTACCAAAACACCTATGGTTCTGGTGGACACGGACAATACAGTTATGTAGATGGCCTTTGGTCTACTGGCGAAGCCAATCAACGTGATGCATATGGAGAAAACTGGGGGCCAAGAATGAACGGTCAACTTATCAAACAATTTAACTCAAACGGAGAAGCAGTTCCGTTTACCCCATCTCCAAATAATGTTAGAGACTTTTATGAAACTACAATTACGAGTTCTACAAATGTTTCAGTAAGCTCTAGAAGTGAAGATTCATTTGGTCGTTTTTCTTACACACACTTGACCAATAAAGGACTTATTCCCAATACAGATTTACAACGAAACACCTTCAATACCTCATTTGGAAGATCACTTTTTGACGATAAGTTTAGTGTATATGTAAACTCGATGTTTGTTCGATCAACCTCTGATAATATCCCAAATACAGGGTACGATGAATCATCATCGGTCATGTACGGTTGGTTGTGGTTTCCGCGTCAGGTTGATATCGGAGATTTACGAGATTATTGGCAACCTGGTAAGGAAGGAGTTCAACAACGCTATGTAGAGAATGAATGGGTAAACAACCCTTGGTTTTTGGCTTACGAAAACACAAATGCTTTTCAGAGTAATCGATTTATCTCCTCCATTCAAATGGATTATACGTTTAATGAATACGCTAATATCCGTTTTCGCTATGGAGTTGATTATGTGGATGAACAACGCCAATACAAAAGAGCACCTTCAACCAAGGCGGTATTGAACGGTAGCTATCGAGAAGACGAAATTTCATTCAGGGAAAGTAACGCAGAGTTGTTGTTAAACTTAGATTTCTCTCCCAATGAGGACAACACCATTGATGTTGAAGCAAAATTTGGTACGAATCTCATGTCACAAATCGCAAACTTTGGAATTGCTAATAATCCGGAATTACAAATATTTGGTACAGACCCATCCATATATACACTGACAAATTCGCGCTCTGGAGTGCTTGTTGAGTCGCAAAAAACAAATGCAAAAATCAACAGTGTATTTGGGCTTGTAAGTTTGGATTATAAAAACAAAGTGTATCTGGACTTAACGTACCGAAATGATTGGACCAGTTCATTAGTAAATCCGCTAGTTGGTAAAGATCAGTCTAATTTTAGCTTTAGTTATCCATCGGCTTCATCAAGTGTTTTAGTACATGAAATAGTTGATCTTCCAAACGAAATAGGCTTTTTTAAAGTTCGGGCTTCTTATGCCGAAGTAGGGAATGGAGCTCCAGCTTATTCTTTTGGTAATACCTTTACCCCGCAAGCAGCCTTTGGAAACAATCCTGCTTATGCTACCAACAGAACCATTTCCGATCCAAACCTGAAGAACGAGCGAACGACCGCCTCAGAAATCGGATTTGATATTAAAGCGTTCGATAACATCCTAGGACTCGATTTGACCTTCTACAAAATGAACAGCTTCGATCAAATTATTTCACTGCCTATTGCTAAAACCAGTGGTTATGACTTTACATTGACCAATGGTGGAGAAATTAGCAATACAGGTGTAGAAGCTTCTTTGAATATTAATTATATAAATACAGCTGACTTTAAGGCTTCCTCTACCATCAATTTTGGAAAAAACCGAGCTATAGTCGAAGAGTTGCCTGATGTAATTACAAGTGGTAGATACTCTATTATTGCGGACGTGTTTCCTGGTGATGAGGGTGGTTCGGACTTAGAGCTAGTTGCCGAAAAAGGTAAGTTGTTGGGTCAACTTTATGGATTAGGATTCCAGCGCGGACCAGACGGTCGTATCATTCACGAAAACGGACTGCCGTTAATTACTGATGAAAAAGTTTCTGCTGGAAGTTATCAGCCCGACTTTAGACTTGGATGGTACAATGAGTTCTCGTACAAAGATTTGAAGTTTTCGTTCTTGTTTGACGGGCAAGTTGGCGGTAAAATATATTCTAGATCGCATGCACTATATGCAACTGGAGGGGCAATTACCAACGAGGATGATCCGAATCTAAACCTAACTACAATGGAAGGTAGAAATGTTTACTCTGTGTCTTATGATGGGGATGGGGCCCCAGTTTACACGGCTGAGCCTGGTTCAGGTGTAGGTGTTGTAGGTCCTGGGTGGATGTACGATGGTTCTGGGAACCTCGTAGAAAATAATGTTGCTGTACCTCCAGGAGGTGCTGCATATACAGGTTATTTTTACAACTACTATGGAAATGGATTTAATCGTGATAATATCGAAGCAGCCACCTACGACGCTACCTATTTTAAACTAAGAGAGGTTAGCTTTAGTTATAATTTGACAGATAAATTGGCCTCATCACTTGGCTTTAGTTATGCATCGGTGTCAATTATTGGACGTAATCTATTGCTATTTTCAAAAGTACCCACCATTGATCCAGAAACGTATTCGATAAGGAATGGGATTTTCGTCAATGGATTTGAAAGCACGTCCATTCCATCAACAAGAAGCTTTGGTGTTAATGTTAAACTTGGATTTTAAATTATGAAACGAATTATTTTTTTACTAACAACCCTTTTTATTGCTACGGTTTCATGTTCCGATTTTGAGGAATTAAACCAAAACCCAAATGAACCCACAAGTGTTGGAGCAGATGTTTTACTCACCAACGCTATTCGTAACAGTGCACAAACAACATCAAACGAAGCTTTTTTGATATCAAACAATGTAGCTCAGCTAACAGGTAAAGCGCTTCGTTTGGAGGTTGATAACTACAAATGGAATGCTTTCCCAACATTGTGGGAAGGACTTTACGAAAGTCTAACTGATATTGAAGCCGCACTGGCTTTGGCAGAAGAGGCGAACAACTCCGCTATGCAAGGTGCACTTATAGTACTTAAATCTTGGATTTATAGTCAGTTGACAAATGCCTATGGAGATATCCCTTATACTGAAGCAATTAACGGAGGCCTAGCAGCAGAACCCAATTTAACTCCCAAATATGATACACAAGAGTCAATTTATGCAAGTTTACTGGGAGATTTAGAAACTGCTGGTGGCTTACTTTCTAGCGGCGGTTCAATTAGTGGGGACGTATTGTACAATGGTGATACAGATAAATGGATTAAGTTTTCAAATGCCTTGCGCTTACGCTTGTTGATGTACAAGTCTAATAAAGAAAATGTAGCTGCTGAATTTAAAAATATAGCGGATAATGAACCGTTATTTACATCCAATGACGATCAAGCTGCCTTAACATTTTTGAGAGCCTTCCCTAACGAATTCCCAACATTACCTCTAAAATCTGGAGATTTTATTGCTGTTGCTTTTTCTGAGTCTGCCTTAAATGCATTTAACCAGTACAACGATCCTAGATTGAGTAGGTATGCAAGACCCAATGCTGACGCAAATGGAGATCGTGATTATGATAATCCAACATTTACAGGAATTACCAATGGAGTGGTTTCTGAAGGTTCTCTTTTAGGTGTAGCTTATTATGACTTTATCGGGGATGCTACTGCAGCTGAAATGGGTGTTAACTATGCCCAAGGTCTTTTAATGACCTATGCAGAGCAAGAGTTGCTCTTGGCAGAGGCTGCGCACAACGGTTGGATCACTAATGATGCTGAAACACACTTCAAAAATGGTATTAAGGCTTCACATGACTATTGTCAAGTAAATTACACTCCTTTTGGCTACACTGGTTTTGATGATTTCTACACAAACTCGGGTGTAGCTTTAGATGAGAAAATGGATATTTGGGAGCAAAAATGGCTTTCGCTTTACTTTACTGCTATGGATCCATATTTTGAAGTAAGGAGGATATATGTAGAAGCTGGTGGATTTGATGGAATTCGATTTTTAAAAGAACCCTATGGGACGAATTTTAACAATAAGGAATTACCTATGCGATTTTTGTATCCATTTCAAGAGCAGAGCTTAAACGAGTCCAACTACAATAATGCCAAAAGCCAGTATGATGGTATTAACGGCAAAATGTGGATTTTGAGTAACTAAAATGAAAAAATACTTTGACGTATACCCTAGAGTATTTTACCCTTCATTGGTATTTATTCTGGGGTTTGTTTTCTTATCAATCCTGGGCGGCGATGAGGTCCGTCATTTTTTTTCAGAGACAGCTAATCTAATTACTTCACAAACAGGATGGTTGTTTGTTTTAGGAGTGAATATTTTCTTGGTGTTTTGTCTCTACATTGCTTTTAGCAAACACGGGAAACAACGACTTGGTGGCAAAAGTGCACAACCTGAGTTCTCCGTTTTTTCATGGTTTTCTATGTTGTTTTCTGCAGGAATGGGTATTGGCTTGCTGTATTTTAGTGTATCGGAACCCATCACACATTTTGCAAACCCGCCAATACCGAAGTTAGTAGATGAAGATAGAGCCATACAAGCATTAAACTTTACATTTTTGCATTATGGACTTCACGCATGGGCAATTTACTGTCTGGTAGGATTAGGACTTGCATATTTTACTTTTAGTAAAAAACTACCATTTTCGTTACGTTCCATATTTTTTCCCGTCATTGGTAGAAAGATTTTTGGCAAAGTCGGAGACTATATTGATATCATTGCAGTAATCGCAACTTTGTTTGGCTTAGCTACTTCATTAGGTTTTGGTGCACGTCAAATTGCAACAGGTTTACATTACATTTTTGGCACAGATCCCGGTCAAACGACACAATTACTCATTATTCTATTTATCACTTGTGTTGCTACTATTTCAGTAGTAACCGGCTTGAAAAAAGGGGTTAAATTTTTAAGTAGACTTAACATGATTATTGCCGGAATTTTCTTAATTATTGTGCTGTTGCTTTCTGGTCCTGTAGATATGATTAATATATTCATACAGAGCACGGGGAAGTACTTCACCCGTTTTTTTGATTTAGGTACTTTTGCTTCTTCTTTTGTAGACCAAGAATGGCAAAACAATTGGACCATATTTTATTGGGCTTGGTGGATTGCTTGGGCGCCTTTTGTGGGAACCTTTATTGCACGTGTTTCTAAGGGAAGAACCATCCGCGAATTTGTCTTAGGGGTTTTATTAGTTCCAACAATGATGACGTTTTTATGGATTTCCGTTTTTGGAGGTTCTGCACTATCTATGGAACTTCAAACTCCAGGGATTCTTTCTAATGTAGTGCTCAAAGACAGCTCAACTTCGCTTTTTGTGTTTCTTGAGCAGTTTCCATTGGCTTCAATAACAAGTTTAATAGGAATTTTTATGGTATCCGTTTTCTTCGTTACATCCTCTGATAGTGGATCTTTGGTCATAGATAGCATTACAGCAGGCGGAAAGTTAAATGCACCTGTAGGGCAGCGTATTATGTGGGCGTTTATCGAAGGGGCAGTAGCCGCAGCATTACTCATTGGGGGTGGACTAAAAGCAATGCAAACCGCATCGGTAAGCTCTGGGATTTTATTTTTATTGTTGTTATTTGTCATTTGTTTTTCACTGCTAAAATCTTTGAATAGAGATTTTCGTAAAAAGAAATTACAAAAACGTTAAAAGTTTACTTGCGATATATTGTTATACCCCTCTGTAATGTTCGAACTTTCAAAACTTTGGGTCACGAATAAATCAAAAGCAAGCAAAATCATAAAGCTTGCTTTTTTGATTTTGTGAGGTTTTGATTTTCAAAGCGGAGCTTTGTGAGGATCACTGAGTAATCCTTTTGTTTGTGAGGTTTTCAAAGCGGAGCTTTGGAGGATCACTGAGTAATCCTTTTGCTTGTGAGATTTTCAAAGTGGAGCTTTGTTAGGATCACGTGCTAATTTTTACTTGCATACTTTGAATAAAAGTTTAAGGTACAGATACTACCGTTCTAAACCCAGTATGCATACTTCCTGTGTCTGGTGTGGTTTTCATCCGCATACTGTTTCGGTATCCACTGCAATAACTGTCATGACATAAAAAACTACCGCCT
>JAKMFI010000036.1 GCA_022425505.1 Flavobacteriaceae bacterium
TGGAGCAATACCATCAGCGTGAACAGGGAACAAAACCTCCCGTTTTGGAGATGCTATCTTTTTGGTCTCTGGATCAACCGCCCACTTCGACCGGATGTAATTTACACCCTCAGAATCGAGATACATCGGAGAACCATCTGTTGGGTTGGCAGGCGTGTCTAAAACAATGGGGGTAGAACCATCAGGACTCGAGGAAATCGAAAGGTAAATCGGTAGGGCTTTATTGGCGTAAATTTTACCGTCATTCTGATAAAAAACAGATTCGAAAACAGGCTTTGTGGGCTCTTGAGCATATGTGAAAAATGCCAATAGCAAGAATGTGAAGAGTTGTGTGTGTCGCATAGTTGCAGTTATTTTTAGTTTTGGTTGTAATGAAATCTAACCTTACATTTACTTATCTTTATTCCAAATGGGAGGGGATCTCACAAGACTGCAATCAACAATATGAAAGCACGACCATCGTCAGGCTTACAATGAGGAACACCCAGAAAAATAAAAATTTGATTTTCATTTTTTACTTATAAACATCAAATATTCTAAAATTTATTTAAATTAGACTAATTTTATTCTTTTAAGGAATTGTCTCTTTTGAAATATATAATATCTATCCTATCCCTTGGTTTTTTTGTTTTTGGGTCAGAAAAAGACTATGACTATGAATTGGTTAGTGTCGATTCAGAAAAAATATATAATACAATCATTAAAGATGAGGGGTCTTTGTTTTTCGGTACAAATCAAGGAGTTTATAAACTCGAAAAGGGAATCCGTCTCGTTGAATATAACCCGTCTATAAAAGGTCCAATTACAACTAATTTAAAGCAAGAGACGGTTCGCATTTCTTTTATACGTGCCCCAAAAAATATCCCAATCGGAGAGTTTGGCAGCTCGATCACTTCTATTCAATCCTTTAAAAATTATGTGTATGTGATTTCGAGAGGGAAGCTCTTAATTTTTAAAAATAAGCTGTATTCATTCTCACCCTTTGAGAGTGTTCGTAGTATCACAACAAGCTACACCGGAAGTTATAATGGAATTTTCCAAATGGGTGAAGTACTCACCTATCCGCCATATACAAATGGACAAATTAAAGAATACGATGACATTACTTTTATCTGTTATGATGGTCTGGTTGCCATTCGAGGGGATCAGCAAGACATCCTATACGATGCTCCCGCAGGAAATCGAATTTATGGAGCTATTGAAAATATCTTCAAATTGCAAAACGGAAATTATGTGGTCGTTTCAGATCTGGGTTTATACCTTTATAATTTAGAAGAGAATTTGTTCCAAATGATTTATGACGGGCGTGATGGTCCGATCATTCCTTTACGAGTTAGTTTTCGAGATGGTTTTGAGTTTAAACCGGGTTTTTGGTTTGGACAAAATAACACTCTATACAAAATCAATCTATCAACTTATCAAGTCTCAACCATTCAAACATTTGATGCTAAAATCGTGGATATGGTTTCGGAAAGAGACATCTTTTATGTCCTTACAAGTAATCAGCAAATTACGAGTCTCTACTCAGACAACCATCGGACTTTTGTTGTGAGTAAAATCCCCTTATCAGCCACATTCCATACCCTCGAGCACAAGAGAAATTACCTGTTTATCAGTGGAAATAATGGTCTTTCGATTTATGATCTTTCAGAAAATCAATTGTACAACAATGTGGTTATCGATGAGTTTAATCGAGGGGCTGTATTCAAAACAGACAACTCCATTTCGCTTGGGGGTATCCATGGAGTTTATCGGTTTGAAAATATCGACTTATTGGTCGACTCCATTTCTACAGATTTTGTGGTAAATGAGCTCGACTATCGCAGCAATACTGTTCTTATCCTTATCGTCATTCTTTTAGGGTTTGTTGTTTTAATCTATGTGTTTAAAAACAGACGTAGAAGTTACAACAATCAAGAAATGGTGCTCGCGATCCAAAAGTATATCAATGGAAATCTCAATAAAGTTGATGTTGTAGCGATTTCTGAGAAATTCAATATTGACAACAATTTACTTTACCACCTTGATGCTGATTTTAAGCCTGGTGACTACATCAAGCAGAAAAGAAAGGAAAAAGCGGCTGAACTCATTGCAAAGGGGTTTCCAATCGAAAAGATCGCTAAGGTAACTGGCTACTCTGTGTCATACTTAAAACGTTATTTTTAAAGCGCTAACAAACACGCTACTTCTTATTTTTAAATTGGTTGCCTTTGTATATGAAAAAAGGTATGGGTAATACCTGAATGGTAATCCAAGCCCATATCGCAAACTGTTCATCTGTCATAAAAAACAATAAAAAATAGATCAGGGTTCCATAAACCCCTAGGTTGTAAAGAAAGGATTTAAAGAATCTGAGATAACCCTTTAGGTCAAATTTTTCTTGCTCTGCCTTTGACATGGTATTATAGCCTGACAACCACGTCTTTGCATTGTTTTCATTAACAAAGCGAAGGGCAAAGATGTAAACCAGCCCTGTACCAATAACCGTGAGTGGAACTGCGATCATAATAAAAGAGCGCATTCAATTGAAAAGAACGCGCTTTACCTAATTTGTTAGATTTCACCTTTTTTCCACCCATATGCTAATGCAATGACAGGAATTG
>JAKMFI010000052.1 GCA_022425505.1 Flavobacteriaceae bacterium
ATCAACATCGAACAGGCTTTTGTTTGGAAACCCAGCACTACCCAGACTCTCCCAATCAAAATCACTTCCCTTCCGTAGTTCTTTTACCGGGTGATGAATATGCGTCGAACACAATGTTTAGGTTTTCAGTAAAATAGAAATCTATAGACTTGAAAACGATGATACTGGTAAACCTTCACTATTGTAAAGGGTGCCCACAAACCAGTTCTGCCATCCATAACGAACATGAACAGGATTCATTACTTTGTGAGATGAAACAATGATTTTTTGATTTGTAATTTGAGCAAGTGCTGGATAAAATATACCGTCATCGTCTGCCACTTCAAAGCCCGAAAGTGGTCCATCTGACACCAGCCCATTGACTGCATAATCAAAGGAAACTTCAATGCGAGACCCCTTACGAACATGGCTTTTGTATAAGGGTCCGTTAGCTGTAACATCAAAATTATATTGATTTTTAAGGGCATGAAGTGATAATCGTTCCCCGACATCCTTTTTGTTTTCTGGGTGAATGTCCTCTTTCTCACCAATATCTAATAAAACAGCCATACCACTTTTTTTAATCCTTTCAAGTGCTTTTCTTTGTGCATCACGTAATCCTTGCGAAGTTAGAATCTCATTATAAATAAAAGGTGCGATTTGCGCATAGTAAAATGGCAACTCAGCAGCCCAAGACGATCTCCAGTCTTCTACCATTGCCGAAAGTAAATTTGTGTATTCATTGTAATTACCAACATTCGATTCTCCCTGATACCATATAAACCCTTTCAAACCGTAAGGCATTGCATGTAATAACATGTTTTCATGCATCGCAGAAAATTGATTTTGTAAATCTACGGGGGTAATCAATAGAACCTCGTCTCTTTCTTTCTGTAGGAGATTGTCCAATTGTGATTTGGAGTACCCATGAACTAAAATATTCGTTCCACCTGGTATAAATGCATGATGCTTAAATTTAAAATTTTCAAAAGGCAATTCTACAGAACCGTGATCATTATGCAGTTTGGGCAGGCTATTAAATCCACCATCACCTCCAGAATCAGTAACCCTGAAAGCAATTGTATTTCGCCCCTTTTTTAATAGCTCTTTTGGAATTAAATATCTCCTTTCAAGAGACCATCCATACGTATTTCCCACAAGCTTACCATTGAAATATGTTTGATCACTATCATCTATTCCTTTTTCTACAGATAGATAATAGTCTTTTGACAGATCAGAAATTTCAACATGAGTTCTATACCAAATGATGCCATTTGACAATAAGCGATCTTCTTTGTCAAAAACCGCTTCAAATCGTCCTTCGCTTATCAAACCACCAAAATTATCATAGGTCGGTTTCCAATCTTCCCATGAACTGTCATCAAAATCAGTATCTCTAAAATCAAAATCACCTAAATCTAGAAGCTCCCATTTTTTTTCGTATTCACTCCATAGCTCATTTCTACGAGATATTGGAAAAGGATAAGTTTGGTATCCATATTTTGTACTAAAATAATCTGCAATTGAATCGTTTCTTTCTTTGTAAAATTCATCAAACCCTGCATAAGTGTATTCCCCTTTAATAACATCTTTGGTTTCGTCCAAATTTTTTAATTTTTGGGGACTTATCCATGCTTCTATCCGAGTTCCTCCCCAACTTGAGTTCACTATTCCAATAGGAATATCCAAATACTCATGAAGTTTTTTTGCAAAATAATAGGCGGTTGCACTAAACCTTCCTGTATTTTCAGCATTGGCAGATAGCCATTTTCTAGATTTTATTTTTTCGCCAGATAAATCCTGAGGAACTGAAAACATACGAATCATATCATTGTTGGATTTTTTTATTTCCTCAACTTGATTAATCACACATCCATCACATTCATTCATCCGCCATTCCATATTCGACTGACCAGAGGCCAGCCATACTTCTCCAATTAGAACATCTTCCCTTTTGATGGTTGTTTTTCCATCGGAAACTGTAAATGACAGCCCTTCTTTATGTAAACTTTTATCGTATGCGGGGGTTGGAAGTTGCAAAATCCATTTTCCAGAGTCTTCAGTTAGGGTGACAATTTTTTCACCCCATGAAGATGTGAGGGTAACTTCAGAATTGGGGACGGCTGTTCCCCAAATTGGGTTAGACTGGCTCTGTTGCAGAACCATTTTATCAGTAAATATTGGGGCTAAGGAAAATTTATTTCGATTGGATTCACAACTGATTGTGAAAATGACGATTAGCGCTAAAATTATTTTTTTCATTAAACCTTTGTTTAGTGTAATTAATACAATAATTTTTTTTAAAACCCTTTCTATCAGACTGAAAATTATCTGAAATTTTATGATGCATTTAAATTTATTAAAGATGTTGCGATTGATTGGGACGCATCGGAGTACTTAGAAGCAGAACCAGGTGAGTATATTACAGTTGCTAAAAAAGAAAAAAATAGTGAACGTTGGTTTATTGGGAATAGCAATGGGGAATTAGCGCGGACTTCTGAAATCGATTTATCTTTTTTGGATGGATCAAAAACATATCTTGCAACAATTTACCGAGATGGTGAGCATGCAGATTACAAAACGAATCCACAGTCCTACACAATCGAATCAAAAGAAGTAACTCAGCAAACAACCTTACAAATCAAAACAGTAGCAGCTGGGGGATATGCAATTAGCTTAGTACCTGTTGATTGAAAGGTTCATGGAATCGCTTTTTCCTATTCTGTTTTTTGAAATGACCAATTTCATTTCCTATTGAGCAAGTAATACCCTATACAAATCCAAAAAATGTTTAAGTGGTTTTTTAAAGGGTTTATGCTTATTTGATTGTATAATATATACAGAAAGTATTACTTATGAATTTCAAGATTTCAATATTAGTTAGCGTCATTGCGCTAATTTTTCATAACAAAGTTGCCGGCCAAGGATACGATATAAGCTCTCCAGATTCACACTTA
>JAKMFI010000055.1 GCA_022425505.1 Flavobacteriaceae bacterium
AAACAGGTGCAAATGCATCTCGGCAATGAATCACAATGGGCAAGTCTGCCTCTAATGCCCAGTCGATCTGACGGGCGAAGGCCTCTTGCTGCTGACTTTGATAGGTTTTGTCCCAATACAAGTCCATTCCGATTTCGCCCACTGCCACAAACGAGTGCGCATCGAGTTGATCTTTAACATGTGCCAACTCCTCCTCCACGTTGAGACCCACATGAGTTGGGTGCAAGCCCATCATCAAAGAAACGTATTCGGGATAGTTGCGTTTGACTTCATGCATGATCGCAGTGGTTTTGGAGTCAATCGCCGGAAGGATCAGCTGTGAAACTCCAGCTGCAATTGCACGCGCAATGGCCTCATCACGATCCTCATCAAAGGCATCTGCATAAATATGGGTATGGGTATCGATCAACATCTGCGCAAAAGTAATAGATTTGGGGGCAATATATTATGAGTATGCGCACACTTTATCAATTGTTACGATCTAAGGGCTATACAAGGGTTCGACTGCAAACCCTTCCGACTAATCATTATGTGGTGGTCGCAACTTTGAATGGGGTCGAGGGAAGATTTATTTTGGATACTGGTGCTTCAAATACTTGTGTGTCAACTGAACTCGCAATGCATTTCCATCTCAATGCCAAACCGAGTGAAGAAAAAGCCTCAAGTGCAAGTGCCAATGAACTGGATACGGAGGTGGCGCATCACAATACCTTAAAAATCGGTTCATGGTCTTCCCAAAGAAGGTCCGTGGTTTTGTTTGATATGCAGGCAGTCAACCACGCTCTTCAAAAACTCGATATCGAATCCGTGGATGGGATTATCGCTGCAGATATTCTACAATCAACCAAAGCTGTGATTGATTATCAAAATGATTGGTTGTATTTGAAGTAGTGTTTAAAGCCCCAACGCCTTTTTGACATCTTCATCCATCAACAAGCTGATTGGGTCTTCCAGTGCTTCTTTTACCGCTACCAAAAAGCCAACCGACTCTTTGCCGTCAATAATCCGGTGGTCATAAGACAAGGCGATATACATCATTGGTCGGATTTCGACCTTGCCATCTACAGCCACAGGACGTTGTAAAATGTTATGCATTCCCAAAATACCAGATTGCGGTGGATTGATAATCGGTGTGGATAGCATGGAGCCAAATACTCCACCATTCGAAATGGTAAAGGTACCACCCGTCATTTCATCAACCGTGATCTTGCCGTCTCTTGCGCGAACCGCCAAGCGTTTGATTTCGTTTTCAATGTCGCTAAAGCTCATGCCCTCTGCATTGCGAACTACAGGAACCATAAGTCCTTTTGGTCCAGACACCGCTACACTGATATCGCAATAATCAAAAAGAATCTGCTCGTTGCCATCAATCATCGAATTTACATCTGGAAATTGCTGTAAGGCACGAACCACGGCTTTGGTAAAAAAGCTCATAAAGCCCAAACTTACCCCATGTTTGTCTTGAAATTTTTCTTTGTATTGTTTTCTCAAGTCAAATATGGCTGACATATCGGCCTCGTTAAAGGTCGTGAGCATTGCTGTTTCGTTTTTGGCAGCCACCAGCCGCTCGGCAACTTTACGCCTAAGCAAAGACATCTTTTTACTTTTGGCAGGACGGTCTCCTGTTGGCGTTCCCATTGAAGGAACCGCATGAATCGCATCTTCTTTGGTAATGCGCCCATTTCGTCCAGTGCCTTGAACCGAAACCAGATCGATTCCTTTTTCGTCAAGGATTTTTTTGGCAGCGGGAGAAGGGGCTCCAGCAGCATAATTCTCAACCTCCACTTTGGGGGTGGAAGAGACTTCTGTTTTTTCAACTGGCTTAGGAGTAGCATCGCCCGCAGGTCGTTTAGCTTCTGTGTTGATCAAACAAACCACTGCACCTACAGCCACAGCATCACCGACCTCGGCTTGTAAGGTAATTATTCCACTGGCTTCGGCGGGAAGTTCCAAGGTGGCTTTGTCAGAATCGACCTCCGCAATGGCTTGGTCTTTTTCGACATAGTCACCATCTTGAACAAGCCAGTCTGCAATTTCTACTTCGGTGATCGACTCCCCTGGTGAGGGGACTTTCATTTCGAGAATCATGTTTTATAATTGTCTTTGTAAAGTTAACGCATATTATTTTTAGAACGATCAAACACATAGTCCAAAACTTGTTGGTGTCGTCTCTTAAATCGTGTTGCACTTCCGGCCGCTGGTGTTCCATAAAATCGTCTGGAAGCCACACGAAACTGCTGGGCAGCTGGTAAGTGTAATAGCAAATGACTCCAAGCTCCCATATTACGGGGTTCTTCTTGTGCCCAGACCACATCAGAAACGTGGTTATAGTCTGCTAAAATATTCTCTATTTCTTTTTTTGGTAAAGGAAACAGTTGCTCCAAACGGATGATGGCAACATCATCACGGCCTTGCTTTTCACGCTCATCAATCAGGTCGTAGTAAAATTTACCTGTACAGAACACAAGTGTTTTGGTGTTTTTGACTGGAATTTCATTTTCAAGAATGATCGGCTGGAAAGTTCCCTTTGTAAATTCATCAATCGGAGAAACTACTTTTGGATGGCGCAATAAACTTTTTGGTGTAAACACAACCAATGGTTTACGGAAATTGGGCTTGACTTGTCGTCGCAAAACATGAAACAAGTTGGCTGGTGTTGTGACATCAACTACATACATATTGTCTTTGGCGCAGAGTTGCAGATATCGCTCCATGCGCGCAGAGGAGTGCTCGGCTCCCTGTCCTTCATAGCCATGAGGGAGTAAAAGTACCAGTCCATTTTGTAGTTTCCACTTGTCCTCGGCAGAAGACAAGTACTGATCAATCATAATTTGAGCACCATTGCTAAAGTCACCAAACTGCGCTTCCCAAATCGTAAGTGCCTTTGGGCGTGCTAGGGCATACCCATAATCAAAACCCATGACACCATATTCAGATAAAAGTGAATTGTAAATCGAGAATTGACCTTGATCTTCGGAAATTGAATTTAATAAAATCACCTCCTCTTCGGAGTCCTCAACTTTGATCACTGCATGCCGATGTGAAAAGGTTCCTCGCTCAACGTCCTGACCAGAAACCCGAACGTCGTGACCTTCTGCAAGCAAAGACCCATAGGCCAGCATCT
>JAKMFI010000079.1 GCA_022425505.1 Flavobacteriaceae bacterium
CAATTCAGGGAAATAAGTTTCTACATACCGCATAAATAAGTAGTGTGACAAACCATCAGCAAGCCACTTATTTTGACGGTAATTGGCAGGAAATTTGGACTGAACCAATTTTCGCATAAAAACTTGAATAGCTTTGAGTTCAAACTGTTCCTCTTTTGGGATCGGGCGTAGCGTATTCAGCAGTAAATCAAAGCCAACAATTGGATTCTGATTGTAAAACTCCGAATCGATTAAAAAGTATTGATTGCTCAGGTTTCCGAAAAAATCCTCTGCAAATTTCTGCATTCGTTTTGTGATCCCGATTCCTGTTTGGGTTGTTTCCAAATCCTCTGCCATATCTGACACGATCTCAAAATTAGACGAACCAAGGGACTTGAAATCGCTGGTTTTCTTCAAATAAAACGCCAAATCTCCTTGATTTATATCCATGGCTTGCCAACATCCGTTTTGCCAATCTCCTATGATTGAGGGAATGATGGTATAATTTTCTAGAAAGCAAATGGTGAACTTAGTAGGTGAACGCAAGGCAGTCCGATCGTTAAATCCATAATTAGAGTCGAGATTCCACTTCCCGTCGAACCCCAGATTTACAAATTGCAAAAACCCATTTCTAAAGCTGATTTCATCATTACTGTCGATTCCATATCCTGTAAAATCATTAGCAGGCAGTTTTACGACGTAAGAAGCGGAAAATACAAGCGAATCTTGTGGTTGAACCGGGCGTTTCAAATGAATCGCAATAATGTCTTTTTGTTTTTCTAGACGTTGCCAGTTTAAACTGCCAAGATCTGATCGAAAATTTTGAATTTTGGTATATCCTTTTTTATCTGATTGCGATTTTTCGAACTTAAAATTGAATTCTTGTGCAAGTTTGGCAGCCAAAGGCGTGGATGTGTCCGAATAAGCATGATTCCAATCATAAAGATATAGGGTATCCAGAGCTGTACTAGCTTCATTGGTATAACGAAACAACTGTTTAACTTCGATAAGTCCACTTAGTGGGTCGACTTGTGCATCAATTTCATCGTATTGCTGTGCGAAGCAAAACGCCATTTGAAAAATCAAGAGGAGGCAAAACCGGTTTTTCAAGTCTAAAAGTTTGGTCCTGTGTCTGTATCGGAATAATACTGTTTGAGTAAATCGATGACTTCATCTGCCGTATCAACACAGCTGAATAGATCTAAATCTCCTTCACTTATGGTGTTGTTTTGCGCTAAGAGGGTTTGTTTTAGCCAGTCAATGAGTCCATTCCAAAACGAAGTTCCTACGAGTATAATTGGGATCTTTTTGATTTTAGAGGTTTGGATAAGCGTGATTGCCTCCATCAATTCGTCAAGGGTGCCAAATCCGCCAGGAAGAACAACAAACGCCTGTGCATATTTGACAAACATCACCTTGCGAACAAAGAAATAATCAAAATTGATCATTCGATCCTTGTCGATATAGTTGTTGTGATTTTCCTCAAAAGGCAAATCAATGGTTAGTCCCACAGAGGCACCGCCAGCTTCTTGTGCTCCTTTGTTTGCAGCTTCCATTATTCCAGGGCCACCACCTGTGATAACTCCAAATCCAAGATCAACAATTCGTTGAGCGATTTCACTCGCCAATTTGTAATTGGGGTGGGTGTTTGGCGTTCGAGCTGATCCAAAAATGGAAATACAGGGGTTATGAAGTCCCATTTTTTCGAATCCCTCGACAAATTCTCCCATGATTTTGAATAGCATCCATGAGTTTTTTGTTGTTAATTCATTCCAACCTGATGCATAATTTTTATCCATAGTCTATCTTTTAAGTTCGTCCTTTAAATACTTTGCCGTGTGTGAGGTTGTTGATGATAAAATTTCTTCAGGGGTACCTGTACACACGACCTGTCCACCTTTTGCGCCGCCTTCTGGTCCAATATCAATGATATAATCCATAGTTTTAATCACGTCTAGATTGTGTTCAATCACCAAAACGGTGTTACCCTTGTCAACGAGTTTTTGAAGAACTTCAAGCAGAACCCGAATATCATCGAAATGTAAACCTGTGGTTGGCTCATCTAAGATATAAAATGTTTTTCCAGTGTCTTTTTTGGAGAGTTCTGTCGCAAGTTTAATACGTTGTGCTTCCCCGCCAGATAGGGTTGTAGATTGTTGTCCCAAGCTGATATAACCGAGTCCAACATCTTGTATGGTTTTGAGTTTTCTGTAGATTTTAGGATGAGATTCAAAAAACAAACAAGCTTCATTGATCGTCATGTTTAGCACATCATTGATCGATTTATTTCGGTATCTGACTTCCAAGGTCTCTCTTGTAAATCGTTTTCCTTGACAATCGTCACAGGGGACATAAACGTCGGGTAAAAAGTTCATGACTATGGTTTTCAAGCCCGCACCTTGACAGGTTTCACAACGACCACCTACCACATTAAAACTAAATCTTCCAGGTTTGTACCCACGAATTTGCGCTTCTGGAGTCTTGGTAAATAGACTTCTTATTTCACTAAATACGCCTGTATAAGTTGCTGGATTGCTCCTAGGAGTACGCCCAATGGGAGATTGATTGATATCTATGACTTTGTCGATGTGTTCTAATCCGTCTATCGAATCGTATGCAAGGGGTTCTTTTACGCCGTTGAAAAAGTATTTGTTGAGAATGGGGTAGAGGGTTTCGTTAATCAAAGTAGATTTTCCACTTCCAGAAACGCCTGTAACCCCAATCATGGTGCCGAGGGGGAATTTTACATCGATATTTTTCAGATTATGTCCACTGCAATTGCGCAGTTTCAAACCTTTTCCACTCCCTTTTCGTCGAGAACTTGGAACGCTGATTTGTTCCTTTCCGTTTAAAAACGCGGCTGTAATGGTTTTTAACTTTTTTACCTCTTTTGGTGTACCCTGTGCAATCACTTCCCCGCCATTTCTGCCTGCTTTTGGTCCAAGGTCAATCAAATGGTCTGCACGCTCCATCATCTCCTTGTCGTGCTCTACCACGATAACGGTGTTGCCAATATCACGTAGCGATAAGAGAGAGTCAATCAGTCGGTCGTTGTCCCTTTGATGTAGTCCAATGCTCGGTTCGTCGAGTATATACAAAACACCAACCAGTTGTGCGCCAATCTGGGTTGCTAATCGTATTCGTTGCGCTTCCCCTCCTGACAATGATTTTGAACTGCGATGAAGTGTCAGATAGTCAAGACCAACGTCCAAAAGGAACTGAATACGCTTTTGAATTTCTTTAATGACTTCGGAAGCAATTGCAACTTGTTTTTCAGAGAGATTTGATTCCAGTTTGCCTACCCAAAGCGCAAGTTCGCTTAAGTCCATAGATGAGACCTCAGCAATGTTTTTGCCTGCCAGTTTAAAACACATTGCCGCTTCGTTTAAGCGAGAGCCATGGCAGGAAGGGCACTTGACCTCGTCCATAAACGATTTTGCCCATCGTTTAAGTGATGTAGAATGCGCCTCTTTAAATTGGTTCTCGATAAAAGGAACAATGCCATCATAGTCAATTGCGTATTCTCGAGTCAATCCTAGTGTTTTAGAGACCACAGAAAACTGTTCACTTCCCCCGTGAAGGATCACTTCGATTGCATTTTTCGAGATCGAATCAATGGGGTCCTGTAAGGAAAACTTATAACGAGCTGCGATACTTTCAAACTGTTTAAATGTCCAGTTGCTCTTATGGTTTCCAGCAGGTTTTATCCCCCCAGCGTGAATTGATATGGAATCGTCTGGGATCACTTTGTTTAGGTTGACTTCATACTTTACGCCTAGTCCGCTACAAATTGTACACATCCCTTTGGGAGAATTAAATGAAAAGCTATTTGGTTCAGGAGAAGGATAGGAAATTCCAGTGCTTGGACACATCAATTTTCGACTGAAAAATCGATTTTCCTCACTGTCTTGTCCCCACAGAACAATGGTGTCTTTTCCGTGATACATCGCAGTTTGCAAACTCTCTTTAAGCTGTTTTTGTGAGCTGGCTTTTTCACTGTCAATCAATAAGCGATCAATCACAATTTCAATGTCGTGGAGCTTGTAGCGATCCACTTTATACCCTTGTTTTAAATCGACAAACTCTCCATCGACTCTCACTCGAGTAAACCCTTGTTTTAAAATTGTTGAAAACAACTCGCGATAATGTCCTTTTCGAGAACGCACAACAGGTGCCAGTAAAATGACTTTTTGATTATTAAAATCATTGTGAATCAGAGAAACAATCTCATCATCACTGTATTGAACCATCAACTCTTGGGTGGCGCTGCTGTAGGCATTGGCAGCCCTTGCATAAAGTAAACGGAAAAAATCATACAGTTCTGTGATTGTTCCGACTGTGGATCTTGGACTTTTACTCGTTGTTTTTTGTTCAATCGCAACGACGGGTGATAAGCCATCGACTTTATCAACGTCTGGTCGCTCCATACCGCCAATAAATTGACGTGCATAAGCGCTAAAAGTTTCGATATAACGGCGCTGTCCCTCGGCATGAAGGGTATCAAATGCAAGAGATGATTTGCCGCTGCCCGACAACCCTGTGATCACGGTCAGTGAATCACGTGGAATGGAAACATCTATGTTTTTTAGATTGTGTTCTCGAGCACCCTTAACAACAATTTTTTCTTCCATGAGCAAACATGCAATATACTTTTTTTAAATCGATTAAAGAAACAGTTTATACTCTGATTTTATCCTCAAGGAAGTGAGCGATTGCTTCGTGTAAAAACGCGTGTGTTTGCACTTTAAAATGCGGATAGTGTTTTTCTAAAACTTTGACAGAAGGCCCCATTGGATCGATATCCTTACGTTTCGACATCTGGTTTAAAACCAAGCGTATGCCATCAATCGAAGCATAGCCTTCTAACCAACCATATTTTCGCATAGCCATAAAATAATGTTTGGCACTTTTTGGCATCAAGTGAAGTTGTTTTTGGAGAATGTCAGACACTTTAATGACATAATCGGGTAAAGAAACACTTTGGAAATCGCGAAAATCAGCCGCCAGAAAATGATCGTAAAACAAGTCTAAAATAACACGTGACCGGTGACGATATTGATCAAACAACATAGCGCGTAAGTCTCGACTGATGGGGTGACTGTCCGTAAATAGATCAATTTCTCGATGAAGTTCAATTCCCTTTTGAATAGACGCATCATATAGGTGAAGCATTTTATTACAGACATGATCCCCCAAAAAATTTCCCAGTAGGGTTTTTTCGTCACTCCCTGAAAGAATCAAATGACCAAGATAATTCATCTCCCAAAAATAGGAATGTCGGACGTATTCTTTATTATCTTTGCAAAAGATGACATTAATCAGTTCAGTTTCAGGTATACGCGGAACCATAGGGGGTAAAGCAGGGGATAACCTCACCCCAATTGATGTTGTGCGCTTTGCCAGTGCCTACGGAAGTTGGTTATTGCAAAATCACGAAAAGACAACAGTCGTGGTTGGTCGTGATGCACGACCTTCTGGTCCAATGATACAAACCTTGGTTCAACAAACATTGATTTCACTAGGAATTGATGTGATTGATGTTGGGCTTTCAACTACACCAACAGTAGAGTTGGAGGTTGTGCGCCACAAAGCACAAGGGGGGATTATACTTACTGCCAGTCACAACCCAAAAGAATGGAATGCCTTGAAGTTGCTCAATGAAAAAGGCGAGTTTCTCAATGCGCAGGAGGGCGAGAAAATCAATCAGATGAGTCAAAACTTATCTGCTATTGATTTTGCTAATGTTGATGACTTGGGGTCGATATGCGCAGAGCCAGATGCGATTGAGCATCATATTGAGGCAATACGCAACTTACCACTCGTCGATCTTAAAGCTATTCAATCAAAAGGATTTAAAGTTGTTGTCGATGGGGTGAATTCTAGTGGAGGGATTGCTGTTCCGCAATTGCTGAAAACATTGGGCGCCGAAGTGATTCCAATACACTGCGTGCCCAACGGTGACTTTCCCCACAATCCCGAACCACTTGCGCATCACTTGACAGATTTGTCAGAAGCCGTTGTTGCGCATCAAGCGGATTTGGGTATTGCAGTTGACCCCGATGTTGACCGACTCGTATTTATGGATGAAAAGGGGACATTGTTTGGGGAAGAATATACTCTGGTTGCTTGTGCAGATTACGTCTTGAGCACCAACCCTGGAAACACGGT
>JAKMFI010000083.1 GCA_022425505.1 Flavobacteriaceae bacterium
TTCTGAATGCTTTCCAAAAGACCGTTCATCGCTACGAAATTGACAAAGAATTTATTGACGCTTTTATGCAAAGCATGCGTTGGGATCTATCAAAAAAGGTTTATCAAACAGATGAGGAGTATAAAAACTATATTTATGGTTCTGCTGACGTTGTTGGATTGATGTGTTTACGGGTTTTTGTGAAAGGAGATCATAAGCTTTTCAACGAATTGAAATCATCGGCCATGGCACTAGGATCTGCATTTCAAAAGGTAAATTTTCTTCGTGATCTCAAAAATGACTATGAACAGCTTGAGCGCTCTTATTTTCCGAATGTAAACCTCAGAGAGCTTGACGAGGCCTCCAAGCAGGGAATTATCGCCGAAATTGAAGCCGATTTTCACAACGGCCTCTCTGGAATTTTCAAATTACCCGATGCAGCAAAATTTGGTGTTTACACAGCCTATAAATATTACCTCCGTCTTTTAAAGAAGTTAAAGCGATTGCCCTCTGTTGAAATCAAAAACAAAAGAATACGCGTTGCCAATATCCAGAAAGTAGATGTGTTAGCTCGCTCTTATGTTCGGTACCGCTTCAATATTCTCTAAACTATGCTTCTCACTATTCAGGTTTTTATTTTTTTTGCAACCTTTATTTTTATGGAAGCTGTCGCATGGTTTTCACACAAGTATATCATGCATGGTTTTTTATGGTCTCTCCACAAAGACCATCACCACAAAGACCATGATTCTCATTTTGAAAGAAACGATGCCTTTTTCCTATTTTATGCAGCTGTCAGTGCTGGTTTTGTGATTTTATGGGGAGAGTTTGGATTTTGGCCTGGAATGGCAATTGCCTTGGGAATTTTCGCTTATGGTCTCACCTATTTTTTTGTTCATGATATCTTTATCCATCAGCGCGTAAAATGGTTCCGCAATGCCAATACAAGCTATACAAAAGCGATTCGTAGGGCACACAAAATTCACCATAAAAACCTAAATAAAGGAAATGGAGAATGCTTTGGCATGCTCTGGGTACCGATGAAGTATTTTAAGAAATAAGCACTATAAATGCGCCATTTCAATGGCTGCAACCGCCGCTTCTTCCCCTTTATTTCCCAATGAACCACCACTTCTCGCACGAGATTGCTCGATTGTGTCATCTGTTAAAACACAGAATATAACAGGCACTGTGCCCATGGCATTGAGTTGCTGAATTCCGTTGGTTACCCCTTGACAGACATAGTCGAAATGACTTGTTTCACCTCGAATTATGTTGCCAATGGCGATGACAGCATCGTATTTCTTTTCCATCGCAACACGACTAGCGTATACCAATTCAAAGCTGCCAGGAACATCAATACGATCAATTAGTTTTGCCTGTTGTTGTTGTAAAATTTGATGGGCTCCCTCAAAAAGACGATCAGTAATTTCACTGTTCCATCGGGAAACAATCAGTGCAAAACGCAAATCTTCTGCACTTGGGAGTGCTTCGTGAACGATATGCTTGCTGTTCTGACTGCTCGTTGCCATATTATATGCTGGCTTGACCAAGCAAAGCGTCGATGTGCTTGGCGTCTATCCCACTTGAGAAATTATCTTTAAGGATAGTAAAGTATGCTTTGGCTGTTTTTTTATCTCCAAGCGATAAAGCAACAAGACCAGCTTTACGTAAGTAACGTGGGTAAGTAATTTGATTGTCGCTAAACGATAAGGCCTTCTCATAGTAGTTTAAGGCATCTGAAAGTTGATCCAACTCGGCAAAAGCATCGCCAATCCCTCCCAAAGCAAGGGGTGTAAGCAAGGGGTCAGAGGAATTAAAATCCTCTAGGAAATCAATCGCTAACTCATATTCACCCAAATGAAGATAAATCATACCAGAACTATAGGTCGCCAAATTGGCTGCGGGTGTTCCACCATAATTATCAATGATATCGAGAAAACCATATTTGCCGTTGGCCCCACTTAGTGCATTCTGAAAAAGAGAATCGCGAAGGTCTTCATCCGCCAATCCCTTTTCAAAAAAGTCTTGGGCTAGAAAAATCTCCTTGTTGGCTTCCGAAATTTTAGGATTGAGAATTAAACTTTGATATCCCAAATAACCAAGAACAACAAGGATGATTCCAAAAATCAATCCTAAAATCTGTCGCTGATAAGCAGCAATCCATTGTTCTAATCTTGATGCCCCTGTATCGAGATTTGAAAAAACCTCTTCCGTTCTGCTTTCTGTAACTTGAGAACCCTTGGGGCTTTGCGTTTTCTTAGCACCTCTTTTTTTATATGTGGCCATAGCTTATGTATCGTGTTTGCAAAAATATGATAATTATTGAAATGAACATTCTACAAAAACGAGCAAAAATCAATAATTTAGTCATGTACAAACTAAAATGCAAATCCTGACCTGTGAAGGAACTATTTTTGGACCAACTTTCCATCGTTAACTACAGAAACCTAACAGGTATCGATTTTAGTTTAGATCGCAATATCAACTGTTTTGTGGGCAATAATGGAGTCGGCAAAACAAATGTTTTGGATGCGATATACTTCCTCGCTATGGGTAAAAGTTACTCCAATAGCATCACAAGTCAAAATATTTCTCATCAAGCCAATTTTAGTATGATTGAAGGCGTTTTTGATAAAAGCGAAAAAAACTTGCGAATTCAATGTCATTTCGAACGTGAAGGCAAAAAAACCATTAAACGAAATCGCAAGGCCTATAAAAAAATCGCAGATCACGTTGGGCTAATCCCAATAGTGGTTATTTCCCCAACCGATAGAGATTTAATTTCTGAAGGGAGTAGCGTGAGAAGAAAGTTTTTAGATCGCACCATTTCTCAATCTAATAAATCCTACTTGCAAAACCTGCTTGCTTACCAGCGTACCTTAAACCAACGAAATGCACTGCTCAAACACTTTGCGTCATCAAACCAGTTTGACAAAGACACCCTCTCGGTTTTCAACGAAAAACTTGTGCAGTTCGGGCAACCCATTCACCAAGCCCGTAAAGAGTTTGTAGAGGACTTTCAACCGCTCTTCCACGATCGATATCAGTTTATAAGCGGAGACAAAGAAATCGTTTCGATCAGCTATGAGTCCAAACTCGATGAGAAATCTTTCATTGACCTTTTGGAGGAATCCTTGCAAAAAGACCGCATTTTACAATACACCAGTATTGGACCCCATAAAGATGATTTGCGTTTTCAAATTAGCGATTTCCCAATCAAAAAATTTGGAAGCCAAGGACAACAAAAAACATTTTTAATCGCTCTGAAGCTCGCCCAGTTTGATGTGATCAGAAATCAGATGAATGTGTTGCCCATATTACTATTGGATGATATTTTTGACAAACTGGACGATCGTCGTGTGATGCAAATCATCAATCTAGTCAATGACGATTCTTTTGGGCAGCTATTTGTTACTGATACCAATAAAGAGCGTAGCGAAAATATGATTAAACAAACCGCGCAAAGCTATTCGATATTCAGCTTGTAAAATCCATAGAAATATGAGTGATGACGCAAAAAAGATAAAATCCATTTTGGGAGAGTTTATTTCCAAAAATGCGCTTACCGATGGAATCGATTCTGCTCGAATTCAAGAGAGCTGGCGTGAGTTATTGGGAGAAAACATCAATGCCTACACCAAAAATATCAGCCTACAGCAAGACGTCCTGGTTGTGAAACTCACCTCTTCAGTACTTCGACAGGAACTCAGTTATGGGAAAGACAAAATCATCGAAATGATCAATGAATCCCTTGGAAAAAACAAAGTGAGGGATATTCGGTTTATTTAGTAAATCTCTCGTGCGGAAAAGTGGAATGCGCACTCAATCTTTGCGTTGTCATCACTATCAGATCCGTGAATCGCGTTTCTTCCCACCGACTCCGCAAACAACTTTCGGATGGTTCCTTCTGCCGCTTCCTCAGGATTTGTTGATCCAATGAGTGCTCTAAAATCAGCGACTGCGTTCTCTTTTTCCAACACGGCAGCCACAATCGGTCCGCTGGTCATAAAGGCAACCAATTCACCAAAAAAGGGTCTTTGTTTATGCACTTCATAGAATGCCTCGGCTTCGCGTTGACTGAGTTGGGACATCTTTAGCCCTCGAATTACAAATCCAGCGGTTGTGATTTTTTCTAGTATAGCACCAACATGGCCGTTTTGGACCGCATCGGGCTTAATCATTGTAAATGTTCTGTTGGACATCTATTTATTTTTTTGCAAACCTACTAAAATTTCATAGGTAGTCAACTATGGACTTTAGTTTGTAGTTTTGACATATGATTCGAATCGGATTGGTCGGTACTGGAAATGTGGCAATTGCCCTGGCAAGAGAAATCCGTAGACATGAGGCATTCACCCTAGTTCAACTCATAGGCAGAGATAAAAATAAAATCCCAAAAGACCTGATTGATATTCCTTTCTCGGACCAATTCAATGCCCTCCCAACCTGTGATATGATTTTGATTGCAGTTTCTGATCATGCGATACAAGAAGTCAGCAATCAACTTCCCTTGACAGATGCCGTCGTAGCTCACACTTCAGGAGCATCTTCAATGGACTTGCTCAGTAACCACAAACATCGAGGGGTTTTTTACCCCTTACAAACATTCTCAAAACAACAGCCGCTAACTTGGTCCGAAATCCCAATACTATGGGAGGGTAACAACAAACTAGTGGATGAGAAATTGGAATCCCTATCTCAACTGCTGAGTCCACTTGCTGTACAAAGCGATGAAAAACAACGCCTCAGCATGCATTTAGCTGCTGTTGTCGTCAATAATTTTACCAATCATTTGTATGCGGAAGCCCATCGCTTTTGTAAGTCTAAACACGTGAATTTTGATTTGTTGGTTCCCCTTATCGAAGAAACAACCAGAAAAATAAAACAACTAGATCCAAGGGAAAGTCAGACAGGGCCTGCATCGAGGGGTGATATGCAAACCGTCCAGCGCCACAAGGCGGTCCCAATGACAGAAGAATTGAGCGATATCTACTCGCTTTTTACATCTCAATTATTAAATCGAAATAATGAAAATATTTAAAGAGGAGCTCAAACACATTCGGAACTTTATTTTTGACGTCGATGGGGTTTTTACCGATGGAAGTATCTTGATTCATGAAGATGGTTCAATGTTGCGAACCATGAACACCAAAGATGGCTATGCCGTAAAGGCCGCATTACACGCTGGGTTTCGGGTTTGTATTATTTCGGGGGGAACAAACCCTGCCGTTCAAAAAAGACTCAATGATTTGGGTGTAAAAGATGTGTATCTCGGCATTCATGATAAGGCAAGCGTTCTAGAAACCTATTTTGCAGAAAACAATCTCAAAGCCAGTGAAAGTTTGTTTATGGGGGATGATATCCCAGATGTTCCTGCAATGAATCAAGTACACCTTGCCACTTGCCCAAAGGATGCTGTACCTGAGGTTCGGGCGGCGGCTGATTATATTTCTCATGTCCCTGGTGGGAAGGGATGTGTTCGGGATGTCATAGAACAAACCTTAAAAATCCACGGTAAATGGGGCGGATTTTTTGAAGCTAGAAACGATATAAAATGACCATTCCAAAAACGGTTGATATCATACTGGGTTCGGGCTCACCAAGGCGACAAAGCCTGCTTGAGCAAATCAAGATAAAGCATCGTGTAGAGCTGCGAACAATCGATGAAAAATTTGATCCTGTTCTACAAGCTGAACAAATCACTGACGATTTAGCACAACAAAAAGGCAAGGTGTTTCAGCACGACCTAAACCCTGATCAACTCGTGATCACAGCAGACACGATTGTTTGGTTTGAGGGAAAAGCACTTGGAAAGCCCAAAAGCCAAGAAGAAGCCAAACGGATGTTGCTTTCGCTTTCGGGAAAAACGCATAGGGTAATTAGTTCGGTTTGCTTTTCAACCGCCAACCTACAGCATACCATCAACTGCTTTACAGATGTGAAGTTTACGGATTTAAACGAAGACATAGTTGACCAATACGTAGCAACTGGTAGCCCCATGGATAAAGCGGGTTCCTACGGGATTCAGGATGCATTTGGGCTCTATGCTGTTTCGGAGATCAATGGGTCTTATACAAACGTGATGGGATTGCCATGTATGCAAACCTTTCAGGCACTTCACGAGTTTGTTCAAAACTATTTTTAATCTCGCTTATTTAGCACCCCATTTGGCCAATTGTTTTTTATTGAGGTCGATGTATTGCTGGTTTCCAGAAGTTGTCGCCAATTGAAGAGAAGTTTTCGCAGCATCGATGGCCAAATCCAATTCCCCAAGTGCTTCGTGAATCAATGATTTTTGACGAAAAAACCAAAACGCATTGGCTCTCAATTCAACTGCCTTTGTAATCCATGCCTTTGCTTTTTGCAAATCTTTATCATTGTCTAAATAATAAACTGCTGCAGTGTATAAATCATTAGCGGAGGCAGAATCTGGGTTCATTTTTGAGATGTGAAATGACATGATCTCGTTTGTTGGAAAAGTCATCGGGATCTGTATCGCGACTTGTTCCCAAGCCAATTGCAAATCCGCTGAATCGAGGGATATATTTTCGAGTGAAATGGAAAATGACTCTGCATGTTCGATGGTTTTCACTTTTGCCCGAACAGCAAGACTCACTTGGTCTTCGTCCCAGCTTGAAGGAGTCCCCCAATTATTGGTTTCATTATAGAAATACATCATCCAAATGTCTTGTTTAGGAATGGTATACAGAGCATAGGTTCCCTTGGAAAGGAGTTGGCCAGAAACCGTTACGTCGTCAGAAAAAGTGATTAGCGTATTTTGGTTTGCACCCGTACGCCATAAAACGTCGTAGGGAACCAAGTCGCCAAATATGTTTCGATCTCGCACCGCTGGTCGAGAATATTCAATTGTCACCTCGGACAAACCGACAGTCTGAACCAGCTTTGCTTTCGGACTGAGTTGTGGTCGTGGTAACTGCGCATGAACCGTAAAAGAGATCAATAATAGAGATAGATAAAGTATGGGTTTCATTTTTTTGCGTTTTACAATTTCTAAACTACACTTTTTGTGTAAATCATCATGAAATTTTAACAATTTATTTTGTTTAATCTTTTTTTTAATTCATTAAACAAAAGAGTATCTTTGACAAAAATGAGAAAACGTGTACAGCTATAAATCTGAACAAAGCTTACCAATTGACATGGAAAAGGCATGGGATTTTTTATCAGATCCCAAAAACCTAAAAACGATTACGCCAGATTATATGGGCTTTGATATCCTGTCTGGTGCTGATCGCAAGATGTTTTCAGGGCAAATCATACAATATATTCTCACCCCCATTCTCGGAATTCCATTTCGGTGGGTGACTGAAATTACGCATGTTGAAAAGGGGCATTATTTTGTTGATGAGCAACGCTTTGGACCGTATACGTTTTGGCATCACAAACATTTTATCGAAGAGATTCCTAATGGTGTTCAAATGACATATATCGTTGATTACAAGCTTCCCTTGGGGTTTCTCGGGCGATTTGCCCACTGGCTGTTTGTTAAAAAGAAAGTCAAGTCAATTTTTGATTATCGTGAACAAAAACTCGAAAGCATTTTTGGAAAATATAAATAACATATGAAAAAGAACATTTTACTTATCGGCGGATCGAGTGGGATTGGTCTGGCCACCGCCAAACTACTCACTGAAAGTCATGAGGTGTATATCGCCTCCCGCTCATCGGATTCCCTAACAGGACTCGAAATCTATCACCTTCCTTTTGATGTAACTACAGATGATTTGTCCACACTCGACTTACCCGCTGAACTATCGGGACTCGTTTATTGTCCAGGGAGCATTAATTTGCGCCCATTTAAGGGGCTAAAACCAGAAGCGTTTGAGGCAGATTTTCAAATCAATGTCATGGGCTTTGTCAAGTCTTTGCAAGCAGTTCTCCCAAAGCTCACAACCAATAGCAGTGTGGTGTTATACAGTACCGTTGCTGTAAAAGTAGGCATGCCCTTTCACGCCAGTGTAGCGGCATCTAAAGGAGCCCTTGAGGGCCTGGGTAAATCACTTGCTGCTGAGCTTGCACCCAAGACGCGAGTAAACGTGATTGCACCATCAATCACAAATACGCCTTTGGCAGATCGGTTTTTGAACAACGAAGCAAAAATGGAAAAGTCAGCACAACGACACCCATTAAAGCGTGTGGGTGAAGCAGATGATATCGCAGCAATGACACGCTTTTTACTCAGCGACGAAAGTAGCTGGATGACTGGTCAAATCCTTGGGCTAGATGGTGGAATGTCAACGCTAAATACGCATTAATTTGGACTCGATTGCATTGTTTTGGTTTCGCAGGGATTTGCGTTTGGACGACAACGTCGGACTTTACCATGCGATAAAAAATGAGACAAAAGTACTCCCCATCTTTATTTTTGACAGTGACATTTTAGACCGCCTTCCAAAAGAGGATTCGCGTGTTTGTTTTTTACACCAACGGATTGAAGAACTCAATCAACAACTTGCTGAGTCGAACAAAAAAATTCATGTCTATCACGGCAAACCAATTGATGTGTTTCGAAAAGTTTTAAGCGCAAATGCAGTGCATGCAGTTTACACAAACCGCGACTATGAGCCCTACGCCACACAAAGGGATGCAGAAATCAAGGCACTCCTTTCTGAAAAAGATATTGCGCTTTCAACATATAAAGACCATGTCATCTTTGAACGAGATGAAGTGGTCAAATCGGATGGTACACCCTACCGAGTTTACACCCCCTATTCCCGAGTATGGCTCGACAAATTTGATCGACAAGAGCACCTCAGAAGCCACCGTATTGACGATTTTGAAAAACTCACGGCCCTTGCAGATCATAACAATCCTACTTTAACAGAAATCGGGTTTACAACATCAAAGGTTACAGCGCCGCAGTACAATACTTCAGATGAAATTATTGACCAGTATGAGGCAAGACGAAACACCCCAGCGGTTGCAGGAACCTCCAAAGTCGGAGTTCATTTGCGGTTTGGTACGTTGAGCATTCGAAAAGCGGTTGCCAAGGCCTTGGAGTCTTCAAACCAAACCTTTTTAAAGGAATTGATTTGGCGAGAATTTTTTATGCAGATTTTTTGGCATTTTCCCCATACCGAAAACAAAAGCTTTAAACCCCAATACGACCGAATCGAGTGGCGAAACGACCCCGATGAGTTTAAGCGATGGTGCGATGGGGAAACGGGTTATCCTTTTGTGGATGCTGGTATGCGAGAATTAAATGAAACGGGCTTTATGCACAATCGGGTCCGGATGCTAGTCGGAAGTTTTTTGTGCAAACATTTGCTTATCGATTGGCGTTTGGGAGAGGCCTATTTTGCGGAAAAGCTCCTAGATTATGAAATGGCAAGTAATGTTGGCAATTGGCAATGGGTTGCTGGGTGTGGTGTGGATGCAGCACCATACTTTCGGATTTTTAATCCTACCGAGCAAATCAAAAAATTTGACAAAGACCATGCATACATCAAAAAATGGGTGCCAGATTATCAGACATCATCTTATCCACAGCAAATTGTCGATCATAAAATGGCACGTGAACGATGCTTGGAAACTTATAAATCGGCCTTAAACAAATGAGAGGGGTAAAAAAAGAAAACCTCCCTGAAAAAATTTGTTTGGTTTGCAAACGCCCGTTTAGTTGGCGTAAAAAATGGGAAAAAAATTGGAACGAAGTCAAATATTGTAGTCAAAAATGCAGGAGAAACAAAACACCGCTTTAGCTTGGTTTAGAAATGATCTGCGCGTTGTGGACAATCAATCGCTTTACGATGCGACCACAAAGCACGACAAAGTGATCGGTCTTGTGTTGATTCCTGCCGAATGGCTTGCTGAAACCCCGCTTGGATTTAAGAAAATGGAAGCATTTCGGGCTCGTTTTTTGTTGGAATCCATTGCCAATTTACAGCGCGAGCTCGAATCCTATCACATTCCCCTCATCGTTAAAATCGATGATGGAACGTATTTGACTCAAATTTGCAGTCAATACCAAATCACGGACATCTACCTACAAAAGGAGTGGACAAAAGAGGAGATTGACCAAGAAAAAGGCATCCCTGAATCGGTTGCGGTTCACAAGTCTTATAACCAATTTTTATTTCACCCAGATGACTTGCCAATCTCAATAGAGGAGTTGCCAGAAATTTTTACTGTCTTTCGTAAAATATGTGAAAAGAAAGTCAACGTCCGCCCTTGTGTACTAGAACCGAGAAGATTAGCAGCAGAAAATGCGAAAATCGCCTTGTATACACCATTGACTTTAGAAGAACTCGGCTATGAGCCATTTGACAATCATCCCAATAGTGCATTTCCATTTCAGGGGGGCAGCCATGCCGCAGACGAGCGATTGAACCATTATTTTTGGACAACAAAAAAACTATCCTACTACAAAAAAACACGAAATGGATTGGTGGGAACGGATTACAGTTCGAAGTTTTCCCCTTGGTTAGCCAATGGGTCGATATCGGCCAAATCAATTTATTGGGCAGTCAAAGATTATGAGCAAAATGTGACCAAAAACCAGTCCACTTATTGGTTGATTTTTGAATTGATTTGGAGAGATTTCTTCAAATATGTTTCCTTGCGTCATGGAAATTCTATTTTTACTGTTGGGGGAATCAAAAACAGATCTTATGATTGGGGGCAAAATCCGCATGTGTTTCAGCAGTGGGTAAACGGAACAACCGCAGAACCTTTTGTCAATGCCAATATGCTCGAACTCAAAAGAACGGGGTTTATGAGCAATCGAGGTCGGCAAAATGTAGCCAGTTATTTGGCCAAGACACTTCAAATTGACTGGCGCTGGGGTGCTGCCTATTTTGAAGCCATGTTGATCGACTACGACGTTCATAGCAATTACGGAAATTGGATGTATAATGCTGGTGTTGGGAATGACCCCAGAGATCGCGTCTTTAACGTACGCTTACAAGCAGATCGATATGATGGAAATGGAAAATATCAGTCCATCTGGCTGCAAAAACAACTCTTTTGATGGAAGTACGCTTAATTCTTGGTGATCAGCTCAATGCCGAACACACTTGGTTTGAGGAAGTCAATGACAATGTGTGTTATGTCATGTTTGAAATGCGTCAGGAGACAGATTATGTCAAGCATCACATTCAAAAGGTTGTTGCCTTCTTTGGAGCCATGCGAAACTTTGCACGTGCAAGAGAGAAGGAGGGGCATCGGGTTTTGTATTACACCCTAGATGATTCGCAAAACGAGCAGGAGCTAGAGAAAAACCTCAACAAAGTCATTTCCCTTTTGGGTGCTACACGCTTTGCCTACCAGCTACCCGATGAGTTTCGACTCGACCAACAACTTCAAAGCTTTTGTAAAGGCTTAAAGATCTCGTCTGAGGTCGTTGATACCGACCATTTTCTCACGACAAGGGATGAAATGGGGAAATTCTTTGCGGGAAAGAAAAAATGGGTAATGGAGTTTTTCTACCGCTATATGCGGAAAAAATTTGATATCCTCATGGTGCATGATCAGCCAGAAGGCGGGTCTTGGAATTATGACAAGTTTAATCGAAATAAATGGAATGGCTCTCCTGCCATTCCTCCGCCCTATCTCCCGAAAGTCGAGGATATTGAACAACTCCATAAGATGATCGAAGATCAAGGGATTAAGACGCTAGGAAGCATCTCTAAAGACCAATTTTTATTTCCAATGACCCGAGAGGAGAGTATAAAACAGCTCGACTATTTTTGCGAAAATCTGCTTGTGGACTTTGGCAGCTTTCAAGATGCGATGCATCAAGAAGAAACCAACCTATTCCATGCGAGGATTTCTTTTGCCTTGAATGTCAAAATCCTTCATCCCTTAGAGGTCATCAATCATGCCATTGGGGCTTATCGAAAACAACCCGAAATCATATCCCTGTCGCAGGTTGAGGGCTTTGTGAGGCAAGTATTGGGGTGGCGAGAATACATCCGTGGACTGTATTGGAAAGAAATGCCAACCTACAAAGGGTTAAACGCTCTAGAAAACACCAATTCCCTTCCCGATTTCTATTGGACTGGAGAAACCAAAATGAATTGCTTGAGTACAACCGTGAAGAACAGTTTGGAGCATGCCTATGCCCATCACATCCAGCGATTGATGATTACTGGAAATTTTGCGCTCCTCGCCCAAACCCACCCCGATGCCGTAGATGAATGGTATCTGGGAATCTATGCCGATGCCGTAGAATGGGTGCAACTGCCAAACACACGCGGAATGAGTCAATATGCCGATGGGGGAATGGTGGCAACGAAACCTTATGTTTCATCTGGGTCTTATGTCAACAAAATGAGTAATTATTGTTCGTCTTGTAGCTACAATCACAAAAAGAGGTTGGGAGATGACGCTTGCCCGTTCAATAGCTTGTATTGGAACTTTTTGGATGATAAAAAAGACCTCCTAAAAAGTAACAACCGTATGGGAATGATGCTCAATTTGTTGCGGAAAATCAATCCAGAGGAATTGGCAGCCATAAAAACACGTGCTTACGAAATCATTGCCAATCCCGATGCCTACTAAAGCAGACCTTTCCATATTTTGGTTCAAAAGAGACCTCCGCGTCATGGACAACCCTGCACTCCAGGCCGCTGTGCTTGACCCTACCCCAACCCTTTTGGTGTATAATTTCGAACCCATACTGCTCAAAAACGATCATTACGACAATCGGCATTGGCAGTTTATCTCAGAAAGCCTTGCGGAGCTAAATCAATTCTTTTCGCAATACGATACCAAAATTCTCATTTGCAGTACAGAAATGCTGACTCTTTTTACAGAAATCCAAAAGCACTACACTGTCAAATCCATATACAGCCATCAGGAAACCGGGCTTGCTTGTACCTATGAGAGGGATCAGTTGGTTGATCGGTATTGTCGATCTGAAGGGATTAAATGGAATGAGTTTACAAATCAAGGGGTTTTTCGCGGGCTTTCAAATCGAAAAAATTGGCGTAAAAAATGGGTTCAATTCATGTATAAACCTATACAACCATGGGAAGCAATAATACATTCATTTGTTTCCAATTTAGTGATTGATTCGATTGGGATTGATGCTTTTGAATGGACAAGTTTTTCAACTGATCATATCCGACAAAAAGGAGGGACAAGACAAGGACTCGCCTACTTGAATAGCTTTATCAGCAGTCGTCACAAGTCCTATCAGAACTCGATATCAAAACCGGAATTGTCTCGCAAAGCGTGCAGTCGATTGTCACCTTACATCTCATGGGGCAATCTTTCGGTTCGCTATGTATGGCAAACCGCAGAGCAAGCCAAGCGCAATGGTGCCTCACGATTTCAACTACATGCTTTCACCTCACGTTTGCGATGGCAAGCCCATTTTATTCAAAAATTCGAAATGGAAGACCGCATGGAATTTGAAAGCATCAATAAAGGATATGCCACTTTGGAAAAATCCCCCAACGAAACTTACATACAAGCATGGAAATCCGGTCAAACTGGTTTTCCATTGGTGGATGCTTCCATGCGTTGCTTGATTCAAACCGGTTATGTCAATTTTCGAATGCGTGCCATGCTGGTCTCCTTTTTTACCCATCATTTATGGCAGCCCTGGCAACTCGGTGTCAAGCATTTGGCAAAACAATTTTTGGATTTTGAACCGGGAATCCATTATCCCCAATTCCAAATGCAAGCAGGCGTAACTGGAATCAATATGTTACGCATCTACAACCCCGTCAAAAATAGTATCACCCATGATACAGATGGCGTGTTTATTGGCAAATGGATACCTGAACTCGAAAAACTCCCATTGCACTTGCAACACGAGCCTTGGAAGATCACGCCAATTGAGGAAGAACTCTATGGTTTCACTTTGGGACAAGACTATCCTGAACCCATTGTTGACTTACAACGCGCTGCAAAGCATGCCTCCACCAAGTTATGGGGGATGAAAAAAAAGGGGAGTGTTCGGGCAGAATCGCGGCGTATTCTCTCAAAACACACCTTGGTAGACAGAAACAACTTTGATTAAGATGAAGAAAAAGCAATTTGACGTTGAAGAAATCGACCGTATCATTGAGATGGCATGGGAAGACCGCACACCATTTGACGCCATTTCATTTCAGTTTGGCATCAAAGAGCAAGAAGTCATTACAATCATGCGCAGCAACCTCAAGCCTTCTAGTTTTCGTCTTTGGAGAGCTCGTGTGCAGGGTAGAAAGACCAAACACAGCAAACAAAGAGGAGATGATGTCAATCGATTTAAGTGCAGTCGCCAACGAGGGATTAGCAACAATAAGGTTTCGAAACGATAGAGATTTTATTGGGTTTTACACCCGCTTGATGTCGGCTCCGATGGCTTGCAGTCTTTCGACGATACGTTCATATCCGCGATCGATTTGTTCGATGTTGTGAATGGTACTCGTCCCTTTTGCTGACAGAGCAGCAATCAACAATGAAATTCCGGCACGAATATCAGGGGAAGTCATCGTGGTTGCTTTGAGGGAGGACTTGAAATCATGTCCGATTACAGTCGCTCGGTGCGGGTCACAAAGTATGATTTTCGCTCCCATATCAATGAGTTTATCCACAAAAAACAAACGACTTTCAAACATTTTTTGATGGATAAGCACACTTCCTCTTGCCTGCGTGGCAACTACCAGAATGATACTCAACAGATCGGGGGTAAATCCTGGCCATGGCGCATCAGATATGGCCATAATCGAGCCGTCGATAAAGCTTTGGACTTCGTAGCCATCGGAATGCGCAGGGATATAAATATCATCCTCTTGTCTTTCAACCTGTATACCCAATTTTACAAACACATTTGGAATTTGGCCCAAATCGTCCCATGATACGTTCTTGATCGTGAGTTCACTTCTAGTTAGAGCTGCCAAACCAATCCAACTCCCAATTTCGACCATATCGGGCAGAATACGGTGGCTTGTACCAGAAAGTCGCTCAACCCCTTCTATCGTCAATCGGTTTGATCCAATTCCAGAGATATTGGCACCCATTCGGTTGAGCATACTACAGAGTTGCTGTAAATAGGGTTCGCAAGCAGCGTTATAGATCGTTGTTGTGCCTTTGGCGAGCACGGCTGCCATCACTAAATTGGCTGTTCCTGTCACGGAGGCCTCATCGAGAAGTAAGTAAGCGCCTTGGAGACGGTCGGTCTCTACGCTGTAAAAGTGATTTTCGCGGTCATAGGAGAAATCGGCACCCAATTTCATAAGTCCTTCAAAGTGCGTATCGACTCGTCTTCTACCGATCTTATCTCCACCAGGTCTTGGGATATATCCTTTGCCGAATCGAGTGAGCAGTGGACCAACCAACATAATCGACCCTCTAATTTTTCTACCATCAGATTTAAACGCACCTGATTTGAGATACTCCAAATTCACTTGATCGGCTTGAAAGAGGTAATGGTTGCTTCCCTTCTTCTCAATGCGAACGCCAAGTGACTCTAAAATATCGAGCAGTTTATTGATATCGACGATATCGGGAACGTTGGAGATTTCGACAGGTTCTGCTGTGAGAAGAACGGCACATAAAATTTGAAGTGCTTCATTTTTTGCCCCTTGGGGCTCAATCATGCCAGACAATGGCTTTCCGCCCTTGACAACAAATGTTCCCATCTTACTTACGACGCTTATGTCGGTATTTTTTGTTTTTGTTGGACTGGTGGGGTTTTTGACGGCCAAATCGTTTGTTGCTCAAACGGATTAGGTCTTCAGATTTAGATAACATTTCATCTGAATTTTTCAGATTGATTTTACCTTCTGAAATTTCAAATAAATGCTCAAAAATTACCGCATCTTCCACCGTGTCTTTGTTCCAGTTTAAAAAGCACTTTTTCATGTGATTGGCAATCACAAAGACCAGTGCATCTTTCTGTTCTCCATCGGTAAAGGTATTTGCCGCCTCGATCATTCGTTTGATATTGTTGCCATAAAAACGATACTTGGGGAAATTTTGTGGGTAGCTCAACGGGTCTGGACGAGCCGTAAGCACTTCTTTTTCAGGAATGGGATAAGGCGAGTCCACGTCGAGTGAAAAATCCGACATGATAAACAATTGATCCCAGAGCTTGTGTTGGAAATCGGGAACGTCTCTAAGGTGTGGATTCAAATTTCCCATCACACCGATAATGGCATGAGCCATTTTGTTTCGCTGTTCTTTTTTAGGTTCTTCCATCGCTTGATCCACCATCACTTGAATGTGACGTCCATATTCTGGAATTCGTAACGGACTGCGTTGGGTATTGTACTGAAGTGTGTTTTCCAATGTTGATGTTTAAGTGATATGGTAAAAATACGAAAATTACTACAACTGTATGACGCCCTCTATCTGTGCAACCGCTTTGTATTTGGATATGATTTGATCGGGTGACCTAAAAACCCCTTCGATCGAAATGCTGACATAGGTGTTTTTGGACGAATTTCGCTCCGTGATTTGAACAGGGTGATTTGCAAAAATAGACCGAAGAGTCGCTTTTTTCTCCTCGTCGGAAGGCAAGATAAACTTAAACAAATAGTTTGAAGGCCAATCTGTTGACTCTTCCAATTGCTCTCGAAGTCGATTGTAAAATAAAGTGGTTTTGGTGGTCTCGGACATCTGTACAAAGATATCGATTTTAAACAAGAAGTAAAGCGCAAAAATTGTAAATTAGTATCCCAAATGACGCAACATAAACGATATGTGCTGACTGGCTCTCCAGGAAGTGGAAAAACCACCCTTTTGCAAGCTTTACAAAGCGAGTACATTACTTGTTTTGAAGAGGTATTTCGGGTATTGTTTTTACAAGCCAAGGCCAGAGGTGTCGATTCTCCTTTTCAAGACGAACCCTTAGCATTGAGTGAGGAAATCATTAAAGGGAGAGTTGCCGACTTCAACGCAGCTGCGGTATCTAAAATTCATCTCTATGATAGGGGTATTCACGATGCAATTGCCTATCTGGACGGAATTCAGGTTGAGGTTCCAAAACACTTTATCGAAATCGGTCAGTCCCATATCTATGACAAGGTATTTATCCTTCCTCCATGGCAAGAAATTTTTGCGAATGACCAAGAACGGATCGAAAATTTTGACGAAACCGAAGCAATTCACAATGAACTCATCAGGACCTATACTGCTTATGGCATGCCGCCAATTGTTGTACCCAAGCTTTCGGTGGAAAAACGCGTGTCTTTTCTCAATGATCATCTATGAGCAGCGCACGGGAACTCTTACAAAAACATTGGGGCTGGCCCGACTTTAGATCAGGGCAAAAAGAAGCCATTGACGCATCTCTTTCTGGAAAAAATACCTTGGTTGTGCTCCCAACTGGTGGCGGGAAGTCGTTGTGTTTTCAACTGACTGCACTGCTGCAAGACGGCATTTGTGTTGTGGTCAGCCCATTGGTGGCATTGATGATTGATCAGGTTTCCGCTTTGAAAAGTAAAAACGTACGCGCCATGTCGATCCACGGATCGATGGGTGAAAATGAACTGGTTGAGGCATTGGATCAATGTGCGTTTGGAAACATCAAACTTTTGTACCTATCCCCCGAACGTCTGCGCAATCCGATTGTGTGTGAACGCTTAAAAACCTTACCCATCTCTCTGTTGGCGGTTGACGAAGCCCATTGTATTTCACAGTGGGGACATGATTTTCGGCCTGCCTATCGGCAAATTGCTCAATTTCACAGCATCGTCAACAAGCCCCCTGTGATGGCACTCACTGCCACCGCAACCCCAAAGGTAAAAGCGGATATCATCGCATCTCTCCAACTTGAGGACACCCAGCTTATCCAAACCTCATTCTTTCGACCAAATCTATCTTATCAAGTCATTCATACCGAAAACAAACTCGGTACAATACAGTCGATGCTCAAAAACAGTTCGGGGAACACCATCTTGTATCTCCGTACCCGTGGGCACTGCGAAACGCTCGTGGAGCAACTTCGAATGGAAGGCATCCGAGCGCGATATTTTCACGGAGGGAGCTCCAACAAAACAGAGCTTATCGAGGACTGGCAAAGCGGAAGAGAACCCATTATGGTGGCAACTTCTGCCTTTGGGATGGGTATTGATCAGGCCAATGTCCGACAAGTGATTCATGCAGCACTTCCCGAAAGTATAGAAAGCTATTATCAGGAGGCTGGACGAGCAGGGCGTGACGAGCAGCCCGCCAAAGCCACAATCGTGACAAGCGCCCGGGATATGCAAGTTGTCAGCAGTCAATTTATGAATTCCTTTCCTCGTGCCGATCTCGTCCGTCAAGTCTATGCCAAATTATGCGCATATTTCCAAATTGCGTACGGCGAAATTCCACTAGAACCGCTTGATATGTCCTTTGAAGGCTTTGTCGATACCTATAATTTCCCTTCCAAAAAAACCTATGAAGTTTTTCGGCTTTTCGATCGAATTGGGTGTATTCGCTGGTCCAACCTTGTAGTGGAACGATTTCGAATGCAAGTACTTTACAAGGGAAAGGAACTCCGCAATTTTATTCGTAAAGACTCATCGCTTTCCACGATACTCAATATTCTGGTACGACTTTACCCCAACATTACAGAATCAGCCCAATCGGTCGATGGGAACCAATTGAGCAAACGAACTGGGATTGGGTTGGATCAACTCAAAGTTCATTTTGCGGCCTTGGAGAAAAATGGCTATGCCGCCATTTCCTCATGGAATTGCGATACCCGTTTATTTTTCCTCGAACCGCGGGAAGACGAGTACATCCTGACTCGAGCGATAAAACAACTCGATCAGAGTTTTGAAACCAGAAAAGCACAGCTCAAAGCGGTTCAGGACTATGTCGAAAACGACAAGCAATGTAGGCAAGCTCTCCTCCTTGACTATTTTGGAGAGACAAGTAAGACCGCGTGCGAGCATTGTAGTACATGCTATTCCGCACCAAACCCAGCACGATTTCAGTCTTCTATCATGGCGATTTTGCAAAAACAACCTGCTTCTGTAGAAAACCTATCAAAATTGCTTGTCATCGAAGAAAAAACTATCATTGCATCATTAATGGAGATGCTCAACGAGGAACGAATCTTGCAAAAGGATCATCTATTTTATATCAACGAATGAAGTCACTACGAATCATATACATGGGAACGCCAGCTTTTGCCATATCACCTTTGCTGCAGATTCTCGAAACCAAGCACAAAGTGATGGCAGTGATTACGGCACCCGATCGAAAGTCGGGCAGAGGAAAAAAGTTGACCCCCTCCCCAATCAAAGTCTTTTGCGAAGAACACGATTTGCCCATTTTACAACCCCCCAATTTGAAAGACCCGGATTTGATCACTCAACTCCGTGAGCTTGCTCCCGATGTAATGGTGGTCGTGGCATTTCGCATGCTTCCCAAAGAAGTTTGGTCGATTCCACCCAATGGTACTTTTAATCTGCACGCGTCACTATTGCCAAAATACCGTGGGGCAGCCCCTATTCATTGGGCGATTATCAATGGGGAACAACAAACAGGTGTCACTACATTTTTTATCAACGAGCAAATCGATACGGGTGAAATCATCGCACAAAAATCATTGTCCATCGGCTTAGACGAAAATACAGGTCAACTCAGCAATCGTCTTGAAAAGCTCGGTGCAACACTGACTGTAGAAACACTCGATTTGATTGCAACGGAATGCGATAATAGCAGCCCACAACCCAATAACAATCAGGCGTCTTTGGCTCCCAAACTAACACGAGAAAACACCCAACTGAAATGGGATCAGAAAGGTCAGCGTATTGAACGCAAAGTTAGAGGGCTACAACCTTTTCCCTGCGCTTGGACGATGCTTTCCAACAACGACCAACTTTTGTACTGCAAAATCCATGACGTGGAATTTATAGACAGAAAACAACCACTTAAAGATGGGCAGATATTCGTTGAGAATCAACAAATCATGGTCGCAGTACCCAATGGAACTATCCATGTCAAACGTCTCCAACTCCCCAACAAAAAACCGATGAGCGACAAAGAACTGCTCAATGGTTATTCTATCGATGCAAAGGGATCTTTCGGAAATCCCTAAAAAGTTGTACATTGTTATAATGAATGCGAAACTGTCAAATGGAAAACTGCTTGTAGCCGACCCCTCTATCATTGGAGACTTTTCGTTTACACGCGCTGTCGTCTTGCTCGCAGACCATAACGATGAAGGTTCTGTGGGTTTTATCCTCAACAAACCCATGTCGCACGACTTGCGCACTTTTGTCCCGGAAATCTCTCAACCCTTTTCGGTTTTTGAAGGAGGCCCTGTCGATCAAGACCGCCTCTATTATGTTCACAGTAGACGAGACTGCATTCCCAATTCAAAGCCCATCTCGAAAGAGTTGGCTTGGGGTGGTGACTTTGACGTCATCACGACAATGATCAACTCTGGTGAGTTGTCCAGCGACGATATCAAATTCTTTTTGGGTTATTCAGGTTGGAGCTGTGATCAGCTCAAAGATGAGATCAAACAAAAAACATGGATTGTATTGGATGAAGGAGACAAAAAAGCCAATATCTCCACATCAAACGATGCCTCATTTTGGAAATCCAAAATGATGCGACTCGGGGGGCGTTATTCCCTTTGGGCCAATTCGCCGAGTCATCCTAACCTAAACTAAGCCATCTGGTTGAGCAGAGCTACCGCTTTTGGGTAGAGTTGTGATTGATAGGTTTTTCTTCTGTAATTGGTTACCGCACGAATCCCTTGTATGCTATTGGACAGCCAGAGTTCATCTGCCTTTTGTAGATCAAAAGGGTTGATTGCCGTTTCTTTGAGGGTGAGGTCGAGGTCTTTTGCCATGCGAATGATTTGTTTTCGGACAATCCCATCCAAACAGCCAGAAGTCAAAGGTGGGGTGTGAATCTCCTGACCAAAAAGCAAAAATAAGTTTGATTGAAGTGCTTCTACAACCTCTTTGTTGTCATTGACCAAGATGCAATTATCCAAATCGTTCTCTTTGGCAAAAATCGATCCGAGTACATTTAAGATTTTGTTGTTTGTTTTGAGGTTTGGCAGCATAGCTGCTTGCACATAATGATCTTTATATAAGTCAACCATGTACTTAGTAACTTCATCCAAAAAGCGATCTTGAGGGAGTGGCTCGCAGCCAATAACAAAGGCAACTCGATTGTGGTCCGGGGTATATCGACCACTACTATCTCGAAAAACGGTCAGGCGCAAACGCCACGCAGGAGAGCGAACATCTTGTGCTTGAATCACTTGCATGCATTGGTCGACAAAGTACTCCGGGGTGAAGGTCATGGGAATCTCCATGCGAAGCAAACGCATACTGGCCATCAATCGGAAGTAGTGATCTTCCCAAAACAACAGTTTGTTGCCTACCGCTTTTACCGTTTCAAAAAGTGCATCTCCATAGGAAAAGCCGCGATTGAAAAAAGAAAGACCAGAGTCGGAAGAAGGTACAAGATTTCCGTTTGAATTGATCATCAAGCAGAGCCCAGAACTTGTTTGAGATTGGATATTTGATTTTCCCAGAACATTTTGGACTCCTCAAGCTCATCATCATCCGCAAAATCAGAAACGATAAGTGACACATCCTTGGTGATTTCATCGACTTGGATACGCATTTCAAAATGGTATTTTTCGAAGTCATCTTCATCGCTTTGCCATTGGTAGCGAACAAACTCATTGGCTTTGTTTTTAATCAGCAAAGCTTCCTCACTAGAGTCGTCCCAGAAAAACTCATATTTATCAGAACGAGAGTTGACATTGTCGGCAAACCATTCAGAAAGGCCAGAAGGGGTAAACAGGTATTGGTAGAGGAGCGAAGGGGAGGACTTAATTACAAATTCTATCTCAAAATGATCTTTCACGGCTGTTGTTTTATCAGAGAAGCAATATAATATCTTTTTTGATTGCACAAAAATATATTCTGAAAAATATAGCTTGACAACTGCAGCAAAACCCTCTATATTTGCAAACCAATATGGCGAGGTAGCTCAGCCGGTTAGAGCGTCGGATTCATAACCCGGAGGTCGTGAGTTCAAGTCTCCCTCTCGCTACAAATTAAATCACCCATAGGGTGATTTTTTGTTTATTGCCAATTGTATGAAAAATAATTTCAGCGAACGCCGTTCCGTTTACCCTGCTCAATTTTCCGAAAAGGAAGTAACTAAAAAAGAAATTGCCACACTTTTGGAAGCTGCCAATTGGGCCCCCACCCATCGTAAAACAGAGCCTTGGCGTTTTAAGGTTATGCAAGGGGCCAAAAAGCAAGCCTTGGGCGAATTCATGGCAGAAGCCTATGTCAGTACAGCCAAAAAACCTTCACAAATCAAAAAACAAAAGATTGTGGAGAAGGTCAACCAATCTGGTGCGGTAATCCTTATAGGCATGCAACGGGATCCCAAAGACACTGTTCCAGAATGGGAAGAAATAGCTGCTACGGCCATGGCTGTTCAAAATCTGTGGCTGCAAGCAACCGAAATGGGATTGGGCGGCTATTGGAGTTCGCCCTCCTACAGTGATCAAATGGTCCACTTTGTCCCTTTTAATAGAGGGGAAATCTGCTTGGGAATTTTTTATCTGGGGCATTTTGAAGGTCCTCCACCGCAAAGAATGCCAAATCCATGGCAAGACAAGGTAGAATGGTACCGCTGATTTTTATGGGTTAAGAACCACACTAAACCCAATATGAATATTCGCCGTTTGGGCATCCACATAAAGTTCGCGATCTGAGACGGTTCCATGACAGGTCATTGGGGAGCAAAATACAGAACCTCCCGCCAGACGTATGGGGGCATTTTTCTCCTCGGGTTGGGTAATGTCCCAGACATTCCCCACAATATTCACTCGATCCACTGGAACTATAGGACCCTTATTATCGGATTGAATTGGACGAGAATCCATTTTCACCCATCTCCAGTATTCCGAGTAGGTTGGTAGGCGGACACCGGCCCATTGGCAATATGCCTCTGCGTCAGCATAGCTTACCTGAGTAACTGGAAGATTTTCAGAAGCTGGTGGTTTTTCCCCATCGGGTTGACACCAATATGCCCCCCAAACGGTGGTGTAACGATACACGTCTTGTTGCACAATAGACCAGCCGTAACGTTCTGCATCGGTAATGTATTGGGTAGCATTGATAAATCGTTCGAAATCTGCTACGGTAACGGGTTTTAATTGAGGAGTTTGAACACCCAAAAAAAATGATAACCCAAGAAAAAACAAAGGCATAAGCAAATCTTACACATCGCAGATTTGGAAAGCTTCTTCAAGAGAATCCAACGGTTTTTTTTTGGTAGGCCTGAATTCTTGTGCTACATGACCCTGGAAACCTGTGTCAATAATGGCACGCATAATGGCAGGGTAATATAGCTCTTGACTGTCATCAATTTCATTCCGGCCAGGGACACCTGCGGTATGATAATGACCAAAGTATTGGTGATGGTCCTGAATGCTTCGGATAATATCCCCTTCTTGAATTTGCATATGATAAATATCAAAAAGCAGTTTGAAGTTCGAAGACCCCAAAGCTTCACATAAAGCAATTCCCCAAGCACTGGAATCACACATATAATCGGGATGATCGATTTGATTGAATAATTCCATATGAATGATAACCCCGTATTTTTCAGCTAAGGGGAGGATTTGCTTCAATCCCTTAACACAGTTGGCCAATCCAGCTGTATCCGAAAGGCCATTTCGGTTACCACTAAAGCAGATGAGATTGGTATAGCCAGCTTCGGCTACTTTGGGTATCATTTCAGTATAGTTACGGATGAGGGTTCTGTGATGTTGTGGATCATTCCACCCCTCCGTAAGACTGATTTCTGCTCCTTCACACATGGAACAATGGATTCCGTGCTTTTTCAATGTTGGCCATCCCTCGGGACCTATTAGGTCAATGGATGTGACCCCCATTTCTTTGATAAGAGGTAAAAAAGTATCTAAGGGAATATCCTCAAAACACCAATAACAAACCGAATGATTGATGTTGTTCTTTAAAGGGTTCGAACTCATGGTTATATTTTTAGTGCTGGCATTCACCAAAGGATGTATAAAGAGGCCAGATAAGGCCGTTTTTTTAATGAATTTTCTACGATGCATAAAAGGTTCTCATTGATGCGTTGTTCTAAATGTATAAAAATTCATCAAGACATGTCCGTGTCTTAGATGAGGATATCTGTGAAAGTTGGAATTAAAATCTGAAGTTTACTCAGAAGCCTGATAGCGTTCTAGGATAGGATCCATCTTACGAAACCAAAGTGGAGGTAGCATAGACAATACCATTGAGGTCGGATAGCCATAGGGTAATTGTGGGCTTTCGGGTTTATTCTCTAAGATTTGATATTTTTTATTGGCTCGGTAGTGGTGGTCCGAATGGCGTGTAAGTTCATAAAGAACCATTCGTCCAATCACGTGGTTGGAATTCCAAGAATGATGGGCTTGAACTCGTTCGTAACGCCCTGAGGACAACTTCTTTCGCTCCAGTCCGTAATGTTCTATATAATTGATAGTCTCCAGCATCAAAAAAGAAACCACGGCAATAGCAATTGCAAAACCCAACCCGGAAGTACTCAGCATTTGATAAACAATACTTAAATAAAAACCTTGAAATAGTAAGTAGAAAAGCATGTCATTATGCCACGACCAAAAGGAACGGTTTTGGTTTTTTAGCAATTGCCATTGTAGGCGCCATGCGTTTAAATATTGTCCGACTACCGAACGTATCCAAAAAAAATACACGCTCTGATGGCGTAAGGCTGTGGCAGGGTCGTTTGGTGTTGAAACATTTTTATGATGTCCAAAATTATGTTCAATATAGAAATGCATATACAAAGAGGGACAGAGCAATAACTTGGCTAGACTTCTTTCCGTTTGATTCGTTCGATGGCCTAGTTCGTGAGCTACATTAATTCCATTGGTCGCCAACAAGATTCCTAAGGACAATACCTTCCCAATCATCTCATGGGTTTGGTAGATTCCATTAGATAAGTCCCAAAGCCCCCACATCAAAAGCGCAAAAATCATTGGTATATTCCCATACATCAACCAATCAAACAAAGGATTGATTTTTCGTTCCACTACTTCTTCTTCCGAGTAGCTTGCCTGTCGATCTGCCAAAATAATTTCTAAAATGGGAATCAAAACAAAAGCATATAATACAGTAGCATAGCTCCAAACTCCTCTTTGTGAAAGGGATATTATCGTCACTATGGGTATGCTGTAAGCGAGTAAATACTTTAGATCCTTAAACATAGTCAGTTGCATTCAGCACACTAAGATAGCTATTTTTGACTTTTTGATTTGTAAACAATATTACTCACCAAGCCTGCAATAATCAAAAAAATCCCTAATAAGCTCAAAAAAGTATAGGTTTCATCAAATAAAAACACCCCGAAAGACAGGGTAAAAAAAACTTCTACATATTTGAACGGAGCCACCATGTTGGCTTCATATGCTCGAAAAGCTTTGGTCATGAATAGCTGAGCCAAGAAGCCCAATACTCCAAGGATAAATAAACCGGGTACATCGTTGATGCTGGGCGTCTTCCAATTCGTTAGCGATATGCCTAGCAGACCAATCAAACTAGCTAACAACATAAAATAAAAAACGACCACCACCGGATGATCTCCATGGCCAATCTTATTCAGCAAGATGTATACCCCTGCAGAAAAAACTGCTGACAAAATGGCAATGGAGAATCCTACCATGGATACAGAAGGATCAAACCCTTTGATCAAAAAAACACCCGAAAATGTAACGGCGAAAAAAAGCCACTGAAGCGGTTTAATTCTTTCTTTTAAAAATAGCATCGCCAAAAAAGCTGCAAATAGTGGAGCTGTATAGCGGAGGGTCACTGCCGAACCCAAAGAAATATAATGAATAGAGAGAAAAAACAAGACCATAGAGGTCGTCCCGAGAATACCCCGAACGAGGAGCAATTGTTTTTGATTTCCCCACAGGGGAATAGTGAAATATTTTAGATAGAAAAAAGCAATAAAAAGAGAGGTAACCGAACGAAAGAATATCAATTCAAAGGTGGGATAATCAATAAATTTTTTGACCAGCGCGTTCATCAGCCCAAACAAGCCAGTGCTTAGAAGCATGTATTGAATCGCACGATAAAATTCTTTCAAACGAAACGTTTTATACAAAGATCATTTTTATTAGTCGATCTCGGTCACATTAACTTCATTATTTTAGTAGCATTATAGAAACCGAATGAAATCGCTCCTGAATATTTTTAGACTAAAATGTCCCGTTTGTCACAAAGGGGAGTTTTTGCAAACCCAACCTCGTTTCTTTTTCAAACTCATCAGGGTTCGAGAAAGTTGCACTAACTGTAAAACCCGGTTTAAAATCGAACCTAGCTTTTACTATGGCTCAATGTATGTTTCTTATGCTTTGGGAGTTTTCTTAATGATGGCAACTACTTTAATCTATTGGCTGTGGAGTAATCCTTTTTCAGTACTGCATTGTTTTCTATGGATTGTTGGGGTCGTTCTCATTTTAAATTCCTACATCAATGCTTGGTCAAAATTAATCTGGGCCAACTTTTTTTTCAAATACAATTCCAAGCAAGAACAATCAGAGGATTAAGGTTTGCAAATGGCAACCACTTTTTTCAATAGTTCGAGATCAGCGATTTCTTTCGGTTGCTCCCAAATAGCCTCATTGGAACCGGGTGCCTCCTGTTTCGTTTTTATTTGAGCCGATAAATGTACACTTTCAAAACGATGGGTAACAAACCAATGGCAATTGTGGTCATTTATCCCACCTCCAGGTTGTATTTCAATTTGACCTAGGGTCACTGATTTCCAACGTTTTAGCGTTTCGATTCCTTCAACCGCTTGTGTAGGGTGGCCTGTGCAGAGTACCCTGTTGATTCCCAGTTCGATAAACTTACCCAGTGCCTCTTCAGGTGTACGAATTAAATCAAAGGCCCTGTGAAAAGTGATTTCCAAGGGCTTAGCAAAAGCTAGGGCTTGGTGAAGTTGTTCCCAATGAACGTCATTTTTCGGAGTAAGAAATCCTAAGACAATACCTGCAACTCCCAATTGTTTTGCCATTCGTATGTTTTCCAGTATGATTTGAAATTCATCCTCGTTGTAGATGAAATTACCCGATCTAGGTCGGATTAAACACTGTATTGGAAG
>JAKMFI010000094.1 GCA_022425505.1 Flavobacteriaceae bacterium
CAATTCAATGCTTCGCCGAAGCTAACATCTCCTCTTAACCTTCCAGCACCGGGCAGGTGTCAGACCCTATACATCATCTTTCGATTTAGCAGAGTCCTGTGTTTTTGATAAACAGTCGCCTGGGCCTATTCACTGCGGCCCCCCATAAGGGGGCGTCCTTTCTCCCGAAGTTACAGGACCATTTTGCCTAGTTCCTTAGCCATGAATCACTCGAGCGCCTTAGAATTCTCATCCCATCTACCTGTGTCGGTTTACGGTACGCGTTGTTTACACCTGAAGCTTAGAGGTTTTTCTTGGATGATTTTAGGCACACTATCCAATTGTCCGAAGACTCTTGGTACTATCGACCTTCTCCAGGATCTGCGGATTTGCCTACAGTTCCTATAGATACAGTCTTCAACGCACTATTCCGTCAGTGCGCGGTGCTTTCAGTACATCGTCACCCCATCGCAGTGTAAACAAGTACAGGAATATTAACCTGTTGTCCATCGACTACCCCGTTCGGGTTCGCCTTAGGTCGCGACTAACCCTCAGCTGATTAGCATAGCTGAGGAAACCTTAGATTTTCGGCGAGCGGGTTTCTCACCCGCTTTATCGTTACTCATTCCTACATTTTCTTTTCTAGCCGCTCCAGCAAACCTCACGATTCACCTTCGGCGCAACTAGAATGCTCCCCTACCACATTTTCATGTCCATTGCTTCGGTAGTATACTTATGCCCGATTATTATCCACGCCGGACCGCTCGACTAGTGAGCTGTTACGCACTCTTTAAATGAATGGCTGCTTCCAAGCCAACATCCTAGCTGTCTAAGCAGTCTGACCACGTTTGATCAACTTAGTATACATTTGGGGACCTTAGCAGATGGTCTGGGTTCTTTCCCTCTCGGACATGGACCTTAGCACCCATGCCCTCACTGCTGTACATCATTTCATAGCATTCGGAGTTTGTCAGGAATTGGTAGCCGGTGAAGGCCCCGCATCCAATCAGTAGCTCTACCTCTATGAAACTAATACAACGCTGCACCTAAATGCATTTCGGGGAGTACGAGCTATTTCCGAGTTTGATTGGCCTTTCACCCCTACCCACAGGTCATCCCAAGACTTTTCAACGTCAACGGGTTCGGGCCTCCACTGTATGTTACTACAGCTTCACCCTGCCCATGGGTAGATCACACGGTTTCGCGTCTAACACTGCTAACTAAAGCGCCCTATTCAGACTCGCTTTCGCTACGGCTTCGTACCTTAAGTACTTAACCTTGCTAGCAACGTTAACTCGTAGGCTCATTATGCAAAAGGCACGCCGTCACCCTAATGGGCTCCGACCGCTTGTAAGCGTATGGTTTCAGGATCTATTTCACTCCCTTATTCAGGGTACTTTTCACCTTTCCCTCACGGTACTAGTTCACTATCGGTCTCACAGGAGTATTTAGCCTTACCGGATGGTCCCGGCAGATTCGTGCAAGGTTTCCCGTGCCCCGCACTACTCAGGATACCACTATCGATAACTTTCTTTACTTGTACGGGACTATCACCCGCTATGGTTCCACTTTCCAGAGGATTCCAATTCATCAAGCATCAAATGTCGTGGTCCTACAACCCCAGTATTGCCGTAACAACACTGGTTTGGGCTAATCCGCGTTCGCTCGCCGCTACTAACGAAATCACTTTTGTTTTCTCTTCCTTCAGGTACTTAGATGTTTCAGTTCCCTGAGTTTGCTCTCCGATAAATCGGAGTAACATGTCTTCAACATGCTGGGTTGCCCCATTCGGAAATCTGCGGATTAAAATGTATGTGCCATTCCCCGCAGCTTATCGCAGCTTATCACGTCCTTCATCGCCTCTGTGAGCCTAGGCATTCCCCATAAGCTCTTACTTAACCTACTGTAACGATTATTTCTCTTTATATGAAATTGTTACTAATTGCTCGTACAAGCTCCACAATCGGCTCGATTGTGTGCTTATACCTTATAAATTTGATTGTATATATTACTCAATATGTCAATGAACGTTTAAGCTGGTTGTTTTCGGAGTGTTGCTGCGCAACCGTCCTCAAACTCCCATCTTTAAAAACTTTTAAATATGTCTTCACTCAACAACGAGCAGAAAGTAAACTTTCTTTCCTTGTTTTCGATCAGACAAACCTTTTAAAAGTTTTATCTGTGGAGAATATCGGAGTCGAACCGATGACCTCTTGAATGCAAATCAAGCGCTCTAGCCAGCTGAGCTAATCCCCCATAAAAGATGAACCCTGAAACGAGTTCCTTTTTTGGAGCAGCATTTCAGCTTCCAGACTTTCCGTATCGTAGTCTCGGGCAGGCTCGAACTGCCGACCTCTACATTATCAGTGTAGCGCTCTAACCAGCTGAGCTACGAGACTGTCTCAAAAATCATTAAGGATAACAGCGAAGTAGAACATCACAAATAGGAGTCAATTTCGTCGTCTTTCTATTTGTTTGCAAGCAAACAAATTTCTCTAGAAAGGAGGTGTTCCAGCCGCACCTTCCGGTACGGCTACCTTGTTACGACTTAGCCCCAGTTACCAGTTTCGCCCTAGGCAGACCCTTACGGTATCCGACTTCAGGCGCCCCCAGCTTCCATGGCTTGACGGGCGGTGTGTACAAGGCCCGGGAACGTATTCACCGCGTCATGGCTGATACGCGATTACTAGCGATTCCAACTTCACGGAGTCGAGTTGCAGACT
>JAKMFI010000107.1 GCA_022425505.1 Flavobacteriaceae bacterium
CTCAAACATATACGTTAGAAGATCTTATAGTTGGCGACACAATTGCATGGAGATATTATGCACTCAACTCTTCTTTAGCAATTCCATCTAATGGTGTTGACCCCGTTTCTGATTCAGATTACACAACAGTCTCAAGCCCCCCTACCCCTGGAGATGGATGTAACACTGCAGCAACAAGTAATTCTACATCTTTAGGTACATGTTCAGGCGCTTCAGTGGATTCAACTCTATCTATAGACATCAATACTTACACTGATAATTTTGAAAACGGAGATAGTATCTCTACAACTCCACTGAAATATTATGTACAGTATCAAATAGATGACGGAAGTTGGACTGATCATACCGCAGAGAGTGCTGCATTTGGAACTGGGTCCGGTCGAGATTTAGTGAACGCAACAGCAACGTTTACACAAGCTGTGCCAGATGGAAGCACAATAAATTGGAGATATCAAGCTAAATATGATGGTGGTAGCTTTGCTGCTATAGCTGACGCACCTGTAATTTCTGCAAATGATGGTGAGGCAGTAGAGTGTCCATACATTAATCCAACAGCTTCTAGTGCCATTGGTTCATGTTTACAGAGTGTAGCTGGGACTAATGATGGTCCAGCAACTTCAACGTTTACAATGCAAAACGCAGGAGCAACAAGAAACGCATATTTCTTTGTTGAATACAAAATAAATGATGGTGATTGGATAGAAAAAGATACCAACAAACAAGTTGCAGCTGACGCAACAGAGACCTTAACGGTTGATGTTCCACATGGCTCGACTATTACCTGGAGGTATAAATCATCTATTACACCAAGAGACTTCTCAACAGGGTCGTATACAACATTAGATGAAAGCGCAGCTGTCAATTGTCCTGTACTTGTAGTTACAGCAACATTAACACCTACTGCGTCATGCCAAGATGGGGTATTCACATCATTTATTACTATTCAAAATCTAGACTCATCAAATGTTTCTGGCTTCATACAAGCTTATTATTCATTTGATAACTCTACGTGGACAGCCGCTACATTTTCTGGAGCTGATGTAACAGACTTAGAGATTCAAGACAATACAGCAAAAACACTTGATGGAGTTGTTGTGCCTGGAGGATCAACAATTTACTGGAGATATGAAGAAAGACTGCCAAGTGGTTCTTTTACTAATACCTATGTAACAACAGGTCCAAACAGTACGCCACTCTCTATAGCCGCAGACTGTCCAAATCTTGAGCCAACAGCATCAGTTGCTCTAGGTGCATGTAGTGGAAGTTCAAAAGCATCAACGCTGACAATAGACAACTCTTTATCCAACATTCCAGGCTTTTTTAAAGTGGAGTATCGTTTTGATGATGGAGCGTGGGGTGAAGCTGCCTCAAACGATGAAGTAGCCGCTGGAGCTTCTGCAACTTTCTCGGTAAATGTACCAACTGGTAATTATGTAACTTGGAGATATAAAATCACAGATACTAGTGATTCTTTCACAGAGGATTATATCATCACAGCATCAAGCGAGTCCGTAGCTTGTTATACAACGGGTAATGAATTTAGTACTTTAGTTGCGACTGGTTGTGGATATCCTGATGCAAAAGCAAACTTTTTTGCTTCAGTACCATCTGATGTTCAATCAGCTTCATTTTTTGAGGTGAAATATAGAACAAATATGGGAGGTCCCTTTATACCTTTAGGAAGCACATTAGTTGGGCCAGGAGAGACGATAGCCATTGGTGACATATCTGTACCATACGGTTCTTCAATACAATGGATGTATAAGGTTACAGCTGAAGAGGGTGCTGATGGAACATATTTTAGTACGGACGTGCTTACTCCTGAATATGAGTCATATGATCCATGTAAACCTGATCCACCAGTTACAACGACTACCACCACCACAACAATTCCAGTTGTTGAACCTATATTTAAACCTATCATCACAAATGTAAGAACATGTAATGATGATGGAACAGCCTCATATGGGTTGACTGTTGATAACACCAACTCAAATGTCTCGTTAAGTATTACAACTTTAATGAAGATTGACAATGTAACTGTTGTGAATACTGATTATCTAGTTAACTCTGGTGAGAGTAAATTTAT
>JAKMFI010000120.1 GCA_022425505.1 Flavobacteriaceae bacterium
GCAATCCCAATTACCCAATATGCGCTATTCCCCAAACTACTTGTATATAAGGCAATGAGTTGTTGAGCAAAGGCACCGCCACTACTCGAAAACCCGATTTCTGTGCCAAACATCACCAAAGCACCTAGTAGTACAAAGCATACACCAAGAACAATGGTTGTCAAATAGCCAACATTGAAATCGAACAAACTTTGTTTGACCGTTAAGTTGTGCATTCTTTTTTTCTTCTCTAGCGACCATAACGAGTGCCATACAGAAATATCTAGAGGTCCAGGCATCCAACCCATAAAGGCAATCAAAAACGCAAAGCCAGTCGTTGATGTGGGAAGGACTTGCGTCCACTCGACCTCTTTGGACTGTCCAAATGCCAAAAAAGCAGCAATTAGGGTGCTAATGCTTAGCACGATGATAATGACCTTCATACCTCGATCCAATAGCCCATAACGTCCAAAAGACAACAGCGTTGCACAAATCAAAGTGATCACAACACCCCAATACACGATATTGGATGAAATGCCAAACAGTTCAACTGCCAGTCCCGCAGTTACGATCGTCACCGCAGTTTGTATGGTAAACATGGTAAGGAGAGAGAGCACAAAATAGGTAACAATCACTCCTTTACCTAGTTTGGCATATCCAGATAGCAGACTTTCTCCAGTAGCTGAGGCATAGCGGGGGCCGAATTGAAAAAATGGGTACTTGAAGAAGTTGACCAGTAATAATGCCCAAAGCAAACCGAGACCAAAGTCAGCCCCTGCACGAGTGGATTGCACCAAGTGAGAAACTCCAATAGCAGCACCGGCAAACAAGAGTCCAGGACCAAGTTTTTGTATCGTATTCTTCATTTGTTGTTAATTATTTCAGCCAACAACTTTTTGGCGCGAAGCAGGCGGACTTTTACATTGCTCAACGATAGCCCGAGCTGTGTTGCCATTTCTTTATGGCTGAGTTCTTGAAAAAAACGCAGTTGAATAACGTCCCGATAAATGGGTTTAAGCGATCGAACTTGCTGTAGAAGTTTGTCTAGGTTTTGAGATCGTATCAGTTGATCTTCGGGACCCAAAGTTTCGTCAATTACGTCACGACCCACCTCGTCAACATCTGTTGATTGATGTAATCGTGTTTTTTCCTTTCGGATCAAATCAACATGCAAGTTTTTAGCGATTGAGGTAAGCCATGTCGAAAAGGTAAACTCATCATTATAGGTCTCGATTTTATCAAACGCTTTTGAAAAGGCCTGAAGACATAGGTCTTCAGCATCGTTTTCATTTTCTGTTCGCTTAATCATAAACCCATACAACTCATTCCAATGCAGATCCAGTAACTGACGAAAAGCATGTTGGTCTTCTTGCTTTGCAGCATGAACAAGATCAGAAATCGTTGGTTCTTGGTTTTTCACAGAAGCTAAAAATAAGAAATCTAAACGGACTCTTAGTTGTGCTGTGGATGCGGTAAGTCGCAATCTGTTTGCTGCTCGGGCATTTTACCACACAATCCACAGGGCTCACCATCTTTGTTTAAAAACGGGCTTTGACTGGCGCAAGTTCCTGCAAACTCCCCATCTTTTTTCGCCCAAATTTTAATGGCAATCCCCGCAAATGCAAGTCCGATGAGTATGACACTAAGCAAAAAGAGTTTCATAATGCAAAGATACGATTAACAGCAGAAATTGACTTCGGGTTGTAAGCGAATGTCAAAACGCTCTTCAACAGTCTGTTGAACCATCTGGCTAAAGGCCTTGATATCATGTCCACTGGCATTGCCAAAATTCACCAATACAAGCGCATGGTGTTTGTGTGTGCCCACATCCCCCTCTCGGGTTCCTTTCAATCCGACTTGTTCGATGAGCCAAGCCGCAGGGATTTTATAGTTCTGATTTGGTTGGGCGTAATGCGGAATGTCGGGAAATGACGATTTGAGTTGCTCAAACTGATTGCGATCCACAATCGGATTTTTAAAAAAACTTCCAGCATTACCCAACTGTTTGGGGTCAGGCAACTTGGTTGTTCTAATATCGATGACAATATCCGCAATGTCTTTTGGGCTTGGCGTGCTGATTCCTTTGGACGTCAACAAGTGCGCAATGGCTCCATAAGAGGTATTAAGCCGATAATTCTCTTTTTTCAGTCGTAAACAGACATCCGTAATCACCACTTTGTGTTTTAATTCTCGTTTAAAAATGGAGTCTCTATATCCAAACTTACAAGCGACTTTGTCATAAGTTTCTACGCTTTGATCGTTTCTATTGACCAGTGTACAGGATTCAAAAACGTCTTGTAACTCGACCCCATAAGCACCAATATTTTGAATTGGAGCTGCGCCAACATTTCCCGGGATTAAAGCCAGATTTTCAAGTCCGCCAAATCCCTTTTCAAGAGACCACAATACCAATTCGTGCCAGTTTACTCCTGCACCTGCCTTGATGACAACCTCGTCCTGCTTTTGTTCAATGATTTTGATGCCAGATATCGCAAGGTGAATGATTGGAGGTTTGGGGGTGTCACAAAACAATGTATTGCTGCCACCACCTAAAATCCAGGCAGAGGCAAAGCGCTGATCTTTGAGTATGTATTGTAAGTCTTCAATGGTTTTTGCAACGCCAAATAAGGCAGCTTCTGCGGCTACTCCAAAACTATTATAGGTTTTGAGTGAAACGCCTTGTTCGATCATTGGCTCAATTTTGATGTCAGAGTGTGTGGATAGGCATGCAAGGCACCCTCAAGGATAAGGGCACTTTCTTTGAGCTTTTCTTTGTCGAGCACAAAAGCAATTCGAATCAAAGATTTACCGAGATGACGATCTCCATAAAATCCTGATGCGGGGGCTACCATGACTGTTTTTCCGTTGTGGTTGTAAGAAGTCAACAACCATTTTGCGAATTCATCTGTATCCTCAACAGGGAGTTGTACCAAGCAGTAAAACGCTCCGCGTGGCTCGCTGACAGTGATTCCTGGCACTTGTTGTAAGGCTTGAACCAGTGTATTTCTTCGCTCAAGGTAAGTAGCTGTGACTTCTTGAAGATAACGAAGTGGCTCATCCATAGCAGCTTCGGAGGCATGAAGGCCTAAAGTCGGGGGAGACAGACGAGATTGCGCAAACTTAAGTGCAGCTTCCATAACAGCTTTGTTTTTGGAGACCAAACACCCAATTCTTGCGCCACACATACTGTATCGTTTTGACATGGAGTCCACTAGGATCGCATGCTCTTCAAGTCCTAGAATCGTGAGTACCGAATGGTGGATTGCCCCATCATAAACAAACTCGCGATAGACCTCATCGACAATGAAAAAGATATCGTGTTTTTTAACAAGATCAGCCAGATAATTGAGCTCTTTGTGGGTATAGACATACCCAGTTGGATTGTTTGGATTGCAAATAAAAATTGCCCTTGTTTTATCATTGATTTTTCCTTCAATTTCATCGATTGACGGCAACGAAAAATGGGTGTCAATGGTGGAGGATACAGGGACTACCTTGACGCCACAAGCAGCTGCAAAGGTGTCATAATTAGCATAAAAGGGCTCTGGAATAATGAGTTCATCACCCTCATTGGTAATGCAATCCAAAGTCATGATAATGGCTTCGCTTGCACCTGTTGTCACTAAAATATTCTCTGGCTGAACCTCAATATTGTGCTTGGCATAGTAAGAACACATCTTCTGACGATACGCCAAAGACCCCTCAGATGGGCCATAGGCCAATACGTTTTGGTCAAACGACTTGATCGCATCTAAAGCTCTAGTGGGTGTTTGAATGTCAGGTTGGCCAATATTGAGGTGGATCACCTCAATTCCTTTCGCTTTGGCGTCCTCGGCATGTTTCGATAATTTTCGAATGGGTGAGGTAGGGAGGTTCATCCCTTTCAACGAAATTTTAGGCATCTGTCAAATTTGACAGCAAAGATGCAAAATTTAGCCCGAATCGACGGGGATGTAAAGCTGAAAGGCGTTGAGAATCTATTCTTCTTCCTCTGGTTCCTCGACTGTGCCCTTGATTTGCAAGGCCACCACTGGCGTTACAGCGTTGGAACTAACCGTGATGGTTTTGCGGATTGGCCCGACTCGATTAGTGTCGTATTTCACTTCAATCACCTCTTCAACTCCAGGCATGATGGAATCGGTAGGTTTTTTGGGGATGGTACAACCACAGGACGAACGAACTTGGGTAATAAACAAAGGGGATGAGCCAGTGTTGGTAAATTTGAATTCACGAACCCCATCATCTCCTTTTTCGATTGTACCGTAATCAACCACATCTGACTCGAAAGTGATTTCAGCTTGTGAAAATACATTGGTGTAGGAAAAACACAATAGAATTGCGATAAAAAATTTGGTGAACTTCATGTTTTCTTTGTTTTGGTTAAATATACAAAAATCTATTTCAGATTATCAATGGCTTTTTTTATCAATTGTTCTTAGCTACTTTTGTCACTCAATAAGATAACGCACCTTTTCATGGGTTCTCTCAACACATTCAATTCCAATCAAATCGCTGAAAAGTGGTATGCTTATTGGCTAGCTAATCACTATTTTCATTCCGAGCCCGACTCTCGAAAACCCTATACAATTGTGATTCCTCCACCGAATGTAACAGGCGTTTTACACATGGGGCATATGATGAATAATACGTTGCAAGATGTACTTATACGGCGTGCGCGTATGCTTGGGATGAATGCCTGTTGGGTTCCGGGAACTGACCATGCGTCCATTGCTACTGAAGCGAAAGTGGTTCAGAAATTAGCAGATCAAGGTGTGAAGAAAGAAGATTTGACTCGAGAGAAATTTCTCAAGCATGCTTGGGAATGGACAGATGAACATGGCGGGATTATTTTGGAGCAACTCAAAAAACTTGGATGTTCTTGCGATTGGGATCGCACCAAATTCACACTCGACGAGCCCATGACTGAATCCGTTCTTCGGGTTTTTGTAGACCTTTTTGAACGTGGTTTGATCTACCGTGGATTCCGAATGGTAAACTGGGATCCAGAAGCCCAAACCACCCTTTCTGACGAAGAAGTGGTTTACGAAGAAAAGCAAGGCAATTTATACCACATCGCTTATCGAGTGGTCGATAGCGAAGAGACGGTCATCATTGCCACGACCCGCCCTGAAACGCTGATGGGAGACACGGCTGTAGCAGTTCATCCCGAAGACGAACGCTTTACCCATCTGCATGGCAAAAAAGTTGTGGTTCCGATTGTTAACCGAGAAGTGCCGATTGTCACAGACAGCTATGTGGATATGGAGTTTGGTACTGGTTGCCTAAAAGTAACGCCTGCTCACGATGAAAACGATAAAGCATTGGGCGACAAACACAAGCTGGCGTTTGTTGATATTTTTAATCCCGATGGAACGCTTAATGCAGAAGGTTTACACTTTGAAGGTAAAGACCGATTTGAAGTTCGAAAACTGGTTGTTCAGGAGCTCAAGTCCTTAAAAATGCTATTGCAAACCAAGCCACATACGCACAAAGTTGGCCTATCTGAAAGAACTAAGGCAGTTGTAGAACCTAGACTCTCCGATCAATGGTTTTTGAAAATGGAAGATTTGGCCAAACCAGCACTGACTGCAGTTGAGGACGGAACAATTCAATTGTTTCCCAAAAAATTCATGAACACCTATCGCCATTGGATGAATAACATTCGCGATTGGAATGTCTCGCGTCAGTTGTGGTGGGGTCAGCAAATCCCTGCCTATTATTACGGATCTGGTAAACAAGATTTTGTGGTTGCCTTGACCCCTGAAGAGGCCTTGGAGAAAGCACGTGAAAAAACCAAAAACCCATCTCTCAATGCAGCAGATTTAAAACAGGATTCAGACGTGCTCGATACATGGTTTTCGTCATGGCTATGGCCAATATCTGTCTTTGATGGAATTCGATTCCCTGAAAACGATGAAATTCAATATTATTATCCGACACAAGACCTTGTAACGGGGCCTGATATTTTGTTTTTCTGGGTCGCTCGAATGATCATGTCGGGCTACGCCTTTCGCAATCAACAACCTTTTCAAAACGTATATCTGACAGGGCTGGTTCGAGACAGCCAAGGCCGAAAGATGTCCAAACAGTTGGGCAATTCTCCTGATGCATTGGGACTCATCGAAAAATATGGTGCGGATAGCGTTCGCGTTGGCTTACTATTGAGTTCAGCAGCTGGAAATGATTTGCTTTTCGACGAAGCGCTTTGCCAACAAGGAAAGAATTTCGCCAATAAAATTTGGAATGCACATCGCTTGATTCAAAGTTGGGATATAGATGACTCCATACCACAAGACCAAACCGCCAAACAGAGTTTGGATTGGTATAAGAGTAAATTTCAAGAAGAGCTCACTTTGGTCAATGATCACTTTATAAAATATAGGATTTCAGATGCCCTAATGTGTATTTACAAACTGGTATGGGATGACTTTTGCTCCTGGTTGTTGGAGTTGATCAAACCTGCCTACGGCAGTCCAATTGATGCGCAAACCCATGCTGAAGTGATTGAGATTTTTGAAAATAATTTGCGATTACTCCATCCGTTTATGCCGTTTTTGAGTGAGGAACTTTGGCATGATATCGCAGAGCGTACAAAAGCGGAGGCCCTCGTTGTATCCTCATGGCCAACAGAAACAAAACTCGATGAAGCGGTTCTTTCGATATTCTCACACACCATGGAAATGGTGACTTCTATTCGTGCGATTCGGAAACAGAAAAATATTTCCATGAAAGTTCCCATGCAATTACTCGAGACCTCTTTCCAGATGGATTATTACAAGGCGGTGATTTCGAAACTGGCAAATATCGAAAGCTGTGAGGTGGTTAAAGACTTACCCGAGCAAGTACTCTCGTTTCGAGTTGGAACTGCTGCCTATTACCTTCCTTTTTCTGTCGAAAACCCAGAGGAGGAGCTTGCCAAACTCAATCAAGATCTGGATTATCAAAAAGGATTTTTAGCTGGGGTCCAAAAAAAATTGAGCAATACACGTTTTGTGGATCATGCACCTGCTCAGGTTGTTGAAATTGAAAGAAAAAAAGAAAAAGACGCCCTAGAAAAAATCAAGCATATTGAACAACAAATTGCCCAATTGCAGGGCTAATCCATTTGTTTTAATTTCTCAACTAAAGCACTGTAGCGGTCTTGGGCTATGTTAATCAAATGCGACACCTGCATAATGGCATTGGCTTTAAACGCACTCACAATGGGTTGTTTGTTATTCGACTCGTGTCGCATTCCATTTGCAATTTTATAATAGGCATAAAGGCGTAACAAATCATCCTTGGGGATTTCGGTAAAATTTTCGTTCACCCATGCCACGGCTTCATAAAACACAGTATTGTCAAGAACGACATAACTCATGACTCACTGATTATGGTTATCCCACCTTTTACACGTTCATTCAGTCCAACGCTTAGTGGTGTACCTAACGGAAGAAACAGGTCGATCCGAGAGCCAAATTTGATAAAGCCAGCATCGTGACCTTGAACGGCCTTGTCGCCTACTTTCGCATAATTTACGATTCGTCGTGCTATAGCTCCAGCGATTTGCCGATAGAGTATGGAGCCATAGGTTGGATGGTCAATAACAATCGTCGTTCTCTCATTTAATTCTGATGATTTTGGATGCCAAGCCACCAAATACTTACCGGGGTGATATTTGCTAAATTTGATTTCACCAGTCGCTGGATATCGTGTGACATGTACATTGAGAGGTGACATAAAAATGGAAACTTGAAGTCGTTTGTCTTGAAAATACTCGGGCTCTTCGACTTCGTCAATAATCACAATTTTCCCGTCAGCTGGTGCAATAATTTGGGTTTCACTCTCGTGGGCTATTCTTTTTGGATTTCGAAAAAATTGAAGCACGGAAATAAGAAATACCAAAGCCACAATTTGGATTCCTTTTGACATCCAAAGCGAAGAGATGTAGTGATCTGCAGAGATTACAACTGCAACAACAGCTAAAAATGTAATGGTAATGATCCGAAACCCTTCTTTATGAAACATAGGAACTAAACAACAATAAATAGAGATACACAAAAGGGACTGTAAAAATCAGACTATCGATACGATCATATACACCTCCATGCCCCAACAATATGGTGCCACTGTCTTTCATGCCAGCAGTGCGTTTGCATTGACTCTGTACCAGATCACCAACAATAGAGGTTATGCTGATGACAATCCCCAACAATAGCCAAAAAGAAAAATCATAATTCGGAAAAATCTGATGATTTACAAAAGCAATCACTGGACTAAAAAGAATTGCTGCAAGGGCGCCTTCAATCGATTTTTTAGGCGATACAACTCGAAAAAGTGGTGTTTTTCCAAAAAGAGTTCCAAAGCTGTAGGCCATTGCATCTGCCCCCCAGATAAAAAATAAAAGTCCAAAAGTGAGCTCGATTGTGAAAACAGGCGATTCCACGAAAGAGACTTCGCTAATCATCAACAGCGGAAATAGCAAATGCGCAATGCATAATAGACTGGCCAGTAGGGGATGTGCTTTTATGCTCTTACGGCGAAACAGCAGGATTGCCAATCCCATTTGACAGACAAACGATAAAACAGCAATTTGCAGTAGTGGCGCATTGAAAACCAACAGGCTTGCCGTACCAAAGCAAAGTAGGGTGGTGAGAGCAAGTGATCGGATTTGATAGAGTTTTAACATTTCAAATACTGCAATAAAACCGATAACAAATAAAAGGATCGGATATCCCAAGTTCGGGCTATAAACTAGGCTGATTACCCACACAGCAGCATAGGCAAGGCCGACAAGAGATCGTTCGATGAAACTATGCATTAAAAATCTTCTATAAGAATCAGGTACACATGCTTTATCGGTAACCCATAGGTTAAAAAGGTGTCATCACCTTCAGCAATATTTTTCTTAAAGTGCTTAATGGAGGTAATATTGATCGGGATGTTTTTTTTGTATTTGTGTTTGATCCCTTTCAAGCCCTCGCTCAAGGTGTCCGTGAGTTGTTTTGTCCCAGCGATAATCACAAAATTTTCTGGCAGGTCAATCAGTTTATGATTGGCAATTTGCTCGGCACAAATGATAATACTGCCATCATGTGCAACTAAAAACTCACAGTCTGTCAAAAAGAACCGAGCATTTAAATTCGTTTTGGTCGGGGTGATGGACGACCTGATATACCGCTCTTGCAGTTTGGGTCGAAAACAAAGCATTTCACAATCATTCCATCCATTTTCGGTAAGAATATTTTTAAATATGTTGACGGATTCTTTTTTGTCTTCGCAGTAAATAAACTTCCCACCTTGCTCAGTGAACTTTAAAGTAAAAGCTTCTTCGATAGGCGTCTCTTCAGCAGGCATGTATTTACTGCGGACTGTGTCTTCTTGTTTTTCAGTTTTTGAAGACCCTCCAAAAAGAGAGGAAAAGAGACGTTTCAAGGCTTTGTTATTTGAAACGTTAAAGATAACAAACTATGTGGACTTCGCTGTCTTCTTTGCGGAAGATGATTTGGATTTCTCCTCAACGATTTCTTCCTTCTCAAATGGGCGCTTCCCAAAAATAGTGACGAGATCGTCTTTAAAAATCACCTCTTTTTCGAGAAGATGCTCTGCCAACTCGGTGAGTTTTTTTTTGTGTTTTCGCAATAGTGCCAGTGCTCTTTTGTATTCCCGTTCTACAATTTTTGAAATTTCTTCATCAATTTGCTTTGCGGTTTCCTCGCTGTACGGTTTGGTAAACCCAAACTCATTTTGCCCATTGGCATCGTAATAAGTGATATTTCCAATTTTATCATTCAGTCCATAAACTGTAACAATCGCGCGAGCTTGTCTGGTTACCTTTACGAGATCACTCAGGGCACCCGTTGAGATTTTACCAAAAATGATTTGCTCGGCAGCACGACCACCCAGGGTAGCACACATTTCGTCAAGCATTTGTTCTGTCCGCACAATTTGACGTTCTTCTGGCAAGTACCATGCTGCACCAAGAGATTGACCTCTCGGCACGATGGTAACCTTCACAAGTGGAGCGGCATGTTCTAGCATCCAACTTACTGTAGCGTGACCTGCTTCGTGAAAGGCAATGGTTTTCTTTTCTGTAGGGGTTATGATCTTATTCTTTTTCTCCAAGCCACCAACAATTCGATCAACCGCATCTAGAAAGTCTTGTCGATCTACCTTTTTCTTACTTTTCCGTGCAGCAATAAGAGCCGATTCATTACAGACATTTGCAATATCCGCCCCTGAAAACCCAGGGGTTTGTTTGGCCAAAAAGCTCACGTCGAGTTGTTTGTCAACTTTTATAGGGTTTAAATGCACTTTAAAAATTTCTTCGCGCTCTCGTAAGTCGGGTAAATCCACATAAATCTGTCGATCAAAACGCCCAGCTCGCATCAGGGCTTTATCCAATACATCCGATCGGTTGGTTGCTGCCAATACAATCACATTGGTATCGGTTCCAAAACCGTCCATTTCGGTGAGTAGCTGATTGAGCGTGTTTTCGCGTTCATCATTTGAACCCGTCATATTGTTCTTTCCACGTGCGCGTCCGATAGCATCAATTTCGTCTATAAAAATGATAGCTGGTGATTTGTCTTTTGCTTGCTTAAACAAGTCGCGTACACGTGAAGCACCGACCCCCACAAACATTTCTACAAAGTCCGACCCCGAAAGGGAGAAAAAGGGAACTTTTGCTTCCCCAGCAACTGCTTTAGCCAAGAGTGTTTTTCCCGTTCCTGGAGGCCCAACAAGCAAGGCACCCTTTGGGATTTTACCACCCAAAACGGTGTATTTACTCGGGTTTTTCAAAAAGTCTACAATTTCTTGCACCTCTTCTTTGGCACCTTCAAGTCCAGCAACATCTTTAAAGGTTACTTTTACGTTTGACTTCTCGTCAAAGAGTTTTGCTTTTGACTTTCCGATATTAAATATCTGACCTCCTCCGCCAGCTCCTCCGCCAGACATTCGACGCATGAGGAAAATCCATACCCCGATAATCAGAATAAGTGGTAGAAAACTCAGCATCACATCGAGCCATCGATTTTCAACGGTTTTAAAATCGTAGTCAAATTCAGCCCCTTTGCTTTTTGCTTCTTCCAATTTGGTTTGGAAGATCTCAAGGTTACCCACTTCAAACTGGTAGTGTGGTCCTTTGGCGTTTGAACGACCCAAAAAATCTGTCGATCGTGCTCCTTTGTGCTTTGAAGTTTGTAAAGCATCATCTTTAATAGTTACTTGCGCCAAGCTTTTGTTGATTACCAACACACGCTCCACCTCGTCATCATTGAGAAATCGCTCAAATGTAGAGATATTGATGCGCTGGTCGTTGGTCATTCCATCGTTATTGAAGTATGACATGCTGATAAAAAACACAGCAATCAAGCCATACAGCCAATAGGCACTAATATTTGATTTTTTATTTGGAGTCTTTTCTTTTTTCGCCATTTTTAATAGTTAGAAGCAATTTCAGTCAATTTTGCATCGCCCCACAAGGATTCGATGTCATAGTATTCTCGAACAGATTTTTGAAAAATATGAACGACAATGTCGATATAATCCAAAAGCACCCATTCAGCTGTTTCGGTTCCCTCAACCTGAAATGGCTTTTCCCGAAGGGATTTGCTCACTTGTTTTTGGACAGATCCAGCCAATGCATTTACTTGTGTATTTGAGCCACCTGAACAAATGATAAAATATTTGCACACGGCATTTTCAATGTCTCTCAAATCCAATATGCGGATGTCTTCCCCTTTTATATTTTCAAGAGCATCGACAATCGCTGCGATGAGTTGATCTGTGTTTTCAAGTTTACTCATATAATCAAGATATAGCAAATCTATTACAAATTCGTGTAATACGAAGTGATATTGCTAGCTTTGTTGCATGCACATAATCAAACTTGATGCCACCGACTCCACCAATGATTACTTGCGTCAAATGTTATTGGATAATAAGTTGACAACACCTACTGTTGTTTGGAGTCTGTTTCAAAAAAAAGGAAAAGGACAGCGCGGGCAAGTTTGGACAAGTCAAGCGGGTGAAAACCTGATGTTTTCTCTGTATATCCCAAATCTAACTCGAAATACAGATCAACTTTTTTCAATCCATAAAATCGTTTCTGTTTGTTTGGCAGACTGGCTTTTATCGCTTCAAATTCCAAATATCTCCGTGAAATGGCCAAACGACATTTTGTCAGGCGATAAAAAATTGGCTGGAATTTTAGTAGAAAGCAGTGTGCAGAAGTCAATGGCAAAGTCGATCATTATTGGAATGGGAATCAATGTCAATCAAATTCAATTTCCACAACTCCCCAATGCTACTTCTATGCAACTGTGCACGGCAAAGTACTATGATTTGAATACCCTCCTTTTGTCTGTAGTGCCCAAACTTATAGAAGGATTAACTCTCTCTGGGAAAGATTGGAATGCTGCCTATCAGCAATCTCTCTATGGTTTGAACCAAAACAGGCGATTTGTAAGTGGAAAACATGAGTTTCAAGGGATTATCCGTTCGGTTAGCCCAGAGGGAAAACTTGTACTCGAAACCGAAACTGGCGAGCAGCTGTTTGAAGTAAAGGAATTACAGTTTGTGCATATTGCCGATTAATGACTCCATAAATTGGGTTAAGGGTTTTTTGACCATCATTGCCATCATCGGGTTAAAATCCCCTTCAAATTGCAATTGAACATCTGTTTGCGTTTCAGAGACTTTTGTCAACTGCCCACGAAGTGAAAAAGAAATTTTGTCACTGGAAGATGTCAATACGATTGATTCGTTGGGTTGTTTATCGCCGATCGTCAGTCCAATTTCAGGCATGCCACCAAGTTTAAATCGAAATCGGCTATCGTCAATCTTTGCAAACGCTGCACCTTCTGGCATCAGGCCCTCGTAGGTTTCAACACTGGACAGTTTAGAAAAAAGTTGTTCGGTTGAATGGTCAACACGAGTGATCGAGCTATTGATTTCCATATTGTTATGGTTTCCATTTTTCGGGTGCCAAACGCCATTTGCGCAACATTTCTTCTTCGCTTTTGAGGATAAAGCGGTTTTCGGTTGCGAGCTCAATTAAATGCTCGTAATCACTCAATGAATAAACGCTGATTCCCTCTTTTTTAAATCGTTTTTCGGCAACCTGAAAATTGTAATCAAAAATCGAAAGTAAACACTTGATCGACGCATTACTTTCCTGCATTGCTTTGATGGCTTCCATACTGCTTTTTCCAGTGCTGATGAGGTCTTCAATCACAACGACTTGACTGTTTTTTGGCAAGATTCCTTCAATCTGATTTTTTCGTCCGTGTCCTTTCGGCTTTGGACGGATGTAAATAAAAGGTAAGTTGAGTTCTTCGGCAACCAAAGCCCCAATCCCAATGGCACCAGTTGCCACGCCTGCAATCACGTCGGGTTTTCCATGTATGGCTTCAATTTGCTTTGCGAATTGTTCGCGTATGTATGTCCGAACGGTCGGGTATGACAATGCGATGCGATTGTCACAATATATTGGAGATTTCCACCCACTGGCCCAAGTAAATGGATTTTTAGGTTTCAACTTTATTGCATTAATTTGTATGAGTAACTCAGCAATTTTTTTGGCTGTGAAGGCATCGTGAATCATGGGACAAAAGTATAAAGTTTTTATCAATACAAAATTGATGATCTTAACGACCGCACTCCCAAAATCTAAACACGCCTTGGTATTACCTCTTGCAGCTACATCTTTTCAGACCATTTTACAAGTCCTAAAGGAGACTAGGGCAAAGAAAATATATTTGATCGGAGATGATCCCGCAACGCTTTTGGAGACTTTTAAATCGAAATTGTCAGTTGTTCAAGCTGGGGGTGGATTGGTTCGGAACCAAAGCGGGAAGATGCTTTTTATTTTTCGAAAGGGGAAATGGGATTTGCCCAAAGGAAAAATTGACAAGGGCGAGAGCCTTGAAGAAGGAGCAAAGCGTGAGGTCAAAGAGGAAACAGGAGTCAAAAAACTTCAGCTCAATGGCTTGGCTGGTGTGACCTATCACATTTTTAAACGCAACGACAAATACCAACTCAAAGAAACCTATTGGTTTAATATGACGACAACCTACACTGGCAAACTCAAACCTGAGCTTCAGGAAGACATCACAAAAGCCAAATGGAAAGGTCCGAAAAAAACGGCCAAGGCCTTAGAAAATTCATATGGCAATATCAAGCATTTACTGAAAGATTTGAAGATCAGTTAGATTCGAACACAATCTGGCACAAATCGTTTATAGTCTCCTTTGTTGCGGATAATTTCTCTAACGATGCTACTGCTGATAAATGAAGTTTGGATTGAGGTCAATAAAAAAACTGTTTCGATATTTGACAACTCACGGTTGGTTCGGGCAATGGCTTTTTCAAACTCAAAATCACCGTTGTTACGAACACCTCGAAAAAGATAGTTGGCGCCTACGGACTTACAAAAATCAATGGTGAGCCCTTGGTAATCCATTACTTTGACTTTGGGGTTGTCTTGAAAGCATTGCGTAATAAATTGCTTACGCTCTTCGATGGAGAACATATGGCTTTTTTCGGCATTATGTCCAATCCCAACGATAATCTCGTCAAAAATGGTTGCCCCGCGCTCAACGATGTCTTGATGACCTAGTGTAAGCGGATCAAAAGACCCAGGAAAAACGGCTCGTTTCATGGTGCAAAGGTATTTATTTTTTCATGGCTTCGACCAGCGCATTGCCAAATAGATCTCTCAGCGATATGCCAGCGTGTTTGGATTGCTGTGGCAGCAAACTTTCTTCTGTTAGCCCAGGAACGGTATTGATTTCCAAAAAGTGGGGGACGTCTCCAACAAAAATAAAATCACTTCGACTCATGCCTTTCATACCTAGAGCGGTATAGACTTTTTCTGCTGCAATTCGCAATGCTTGAAGTTGCGATTCAGTCAATCGAGCTGGCGTAATTTCTTCCGATTTCCCTTCGTATTTGGCACTAAAATCAAAAAAATCCTCATCTGTGACAATTTCCGTTGGTGCCAAAACACGCACCTTGCCCTGATAGGTGATGACGCCAATAGAAACCTCAGTTCCTTGTAAAAACGACTCGATCAACACCCCGCTATCTTCTCTGTGAGCAACTTCAATCGCCGCATGCAAGTTGTTTTCTTCGTACACCTTTGAAACTCCAAAGCTACTTCCCGCTTGATTGGCTTTAACAAAGCAGGGTAGCCCCACTTTTGCGACAATCTCTTTCGTATCGCTTTCGTCCCCAGCTGAAAGAACAATTCGCTTTGCCATGGCAATCCCATGTGGAGCTAAGTATTCTAAAGTTTTTGCCTTGTTATAGGTGAGGGAAGAGACTTCTGCTGCACATCCAGTATAGGGGATTTGCAAACTGTCAAAGTAGGCTTGTAACTCTCCATTTTCACCTGGTGTACCATGCACAGCATTAAATACCGCATCAAACCGAAGATCACCGCTGCTAAAATCAGCAATGTCAATCGGTTTCCAACTGCCATCAACCTCAACAAGCCAGGCATCTTTGTCAATGCGTACGGTGTAAGGATCATAAACCTCCTTGTCGATATGGGCCATCACGACAGCTCCACTTTTCAGCGAAATGTCATGCTCGGAGGTATACCCACCCATGATTACGGCTATACGTGGTTTCATTTGACAAAAATATCATTAATTTTGACCGAATGCGACGACTTCGTTTTTTTATCAGTAAATCCTTTTTCTTGGTACTCCTAAAAGCAGGTGTTGTTGGGGTTGGTTTGATTTTTTTATTGTTTTTGGTGCTACACTTTCACACCCGTCAAAACCGTTTGATTGAGGTGCCAGACCTTCATCAAATCCCTCTGGCGGAGGCCGAAGATTTGCTTTCCGATTTGCGACTCAATTTTGAAGTCATTGACTCCACCCAATTCAATCCCGAAATTGCCCCGCTTTCGGTTATCGAACACCAACCGCGAGCCCATGATGAAGTCAAGCGAGGACGTAAAATTTACCTTACGCTCAACCCATCTACCTATCGAAAAGTATCTGTGCCCAATGTGGTACAAGTAACCTATCGCAATGCGGTATCCTCTTTGCGTGCTGTCGGATTGGAGGTTGGAAACATTAGCTATCTCAATAATATCGGTAAAGATATGGTCTTGGCTTTGCGCTTTGAAGGCGATGAGATTGATCCGGGTGCTAAAATCCCAAAATCGTCCAAAGTCGATTTGGTTCTCGGAAATGGAAAACGAGGCAGATGATGGAAACACAGGACCAAGACAAATCGCTCTATGAGCATTATGCCTTTACGGCCGACAGTGGGCAGCAACCCCTGCGCGTCGATAAGTTTTTAATGAATCGCATTGAAAATGCCACACGCAACAAAATTCAACAGGCAGCCAAAGCGGGGAGTGTCCATGTCAACGATCTAGCTGTCAAATCCAACTATAAGGTCAAAGGGGGAGATAAGGTACAAGTCTTGTTTGCTCATCCTCCGTATGAAAACTTACTCGTAGGAGAAGACATTCCCCTTGATATCGTCTATGAAGATGATGCCTTGGTAGTGGTCAATAAAGTCGCAGGCATGGTTGTTCATCCCGGTCATGGAAATTACAGTGGCACGTTGCTCAATGCCCTGTTGCATCATTTTGAGTCTTTACCTTTAAATGCCAACGAAAGACCCGGTTTGGTACATCGGATTGATAAAGACACCAGTGGCTTACTCGTTATTGCCAAAACGGAACAGGCGATGACACACTTAGCCAAACAGTTTTTTGATAAAACTTCTGCCCGTAGCTATCTCGCAATGGTCTGGGGCGATGTTCTGGATGACAAAGGCACGATTGAAGGGCATATTGGTAGAGATCCCAAAAACCGATTGTTGATGACGGTGTTTCCCGATGGAGACCAAGGCAAAGAAGCCATTACCCATTATGAGGTGGTCGAACGCTTTGGGTACACCACTTTGCTTCGGTGCCAACTCGAAACGGGACGTACCCATCAGATTCGAGCGCATCTGAAGTCGATAGGTCACACGCTTTTTAGTGATGCGCGTTATGGGGGTGATTATATTTTAAAAGGCACCACTTTTACAAAATACAAACAGTTTGTGGACAATTGCTTCAAGCTACTCCCACGCCAAGCACTTCACGCCCAAACCCTTGGCTTTGAACATCCTGTCACTGGCAAACCGATGTCATTTGAAGCACCCCTGCCCAACGATATGCTGACTGCCCTGGACAAATGGCGACACTACGCTAAGCACAGATTGGATTAAACATTCTTTTTTATAATTAACACTTTGAATCTCTGGAACTTGCCTATCCCAAAAACCCTTGTTATTTTTGACAAAAAGCTGTTGATATGAAACTTTTAGTATCCCCTGCCAAATCTTTGAATTACGAAAGCCCATTGCCGCATGCCACTTGCAGCCAACCCGTTTTTGTTCATGAAGCGGCTACCCTCAATACGGCTTTGCGAAAAAAATCACCAGCCGAGCTAAAGGCACTCATGAGAATCTCCGACAAACTCGCCGAGCTCAATTGGACCCGCAACCAAAGTTTTTCGATTCCTTTTACAGCCGATAATGCCCGCCCAGCGGTGTATGCTTTTGATGGAGATGTCTATACAGGTCTTGACGCCTATACGATCGAGGAAGACAAATGGGATACGCTCAACAATAGCTTGCGTATTCTTTCAGGTCTTTATGGCGTACTCAAGCCCTTTGATCTCATGCAGCCCTATCGCCTGGAAATGGGCACTTCTTTTGCAGTGAATGGCAGCAAGAATTTGTACGGTTTTTGGCAAGATAAAATCACTGCCCAACTCAATCGCGAACTCCAATCTGATGAGTGTGTTGTGAACCTTGCGAGTAAGGAATATGCCTCTGCTGTTTCTCTCAGCGATTTAGATGCGAACGTGATTGAACCTGTATTTAAAGATTACAAAAACGGTACGCTAAAAATCATTTCTTTTTATGCAAAAAAAGCCAGAGGATTGATGGCGCGCTACCTCATCGATACGAATGCCCTAACGGCGGATGATGTATTGGGCTTTGACCTCGACGGCTACCGCCACAGTGAAGAGCACACGACTCACCCTGATGCACCTGTTTTTGTACGTTAATTGCATTCGGAAAACTCACCAACCACAAGACAACCCGATGATTGGTTGTGTTTGAATCATCGTTTCCCAAAACTTTTTGTCATCATCTTTTTTGAGTTCTGGAGACAATTGCACAGGATGCCAATTGACCTTTGTCATCCCCACTTTTTCAAAAGCCAACTTATGTGTTGATTTTTCGAGATGATAATTTACGATATCAAAATGGCTGTTATCTTCTTGAAAAAAGCGATAGGTAATTGGACTACCTTCCGTCCAGCTTTCATTATGGCGTGTAAACCCATACTTTCGCAACATCTGTGCTGGCGCACGGAAGTCTGGATTGCTATTGATGGTTACAAATCGTCCGCTTGGCTTTAAGTGTTTTGAAATAGACTTTGCAAAGGCAACAAGCTCTTCAAAGTTTTTGGCATAGTTAAGTAAATAAGCCGCACTGATGACATCAAATTTTTGTTTGATTTCTAGATCAATCACATCTTGGATATGATAATCAATCCCTAATAGGTTTCTCTTCTCTGCCTCTTCTACTAATTCAATCATTTTTTTTGAAATATCGACTCCCACTACTTTGGCTGCTCCCCTCAATTTGAGTTGTCTTGTATAAAACCCATCTCCACATGCAAGATCTAAGACGCTTAGATTTGAGAGATCTCCCAAAATACTGAAGAAGGAATATGCTTCTACATGTTTTCGCCAGGGTTGAAGTTTTGATAATTGATATTCAATCGAAATTTGGTTATAGTCTGTTTTCATTGGGGTTTTGTTTTACGGTTTGTTAATTTATGTTGTTTGCCTACACCCGATTGAAAACCTCACACATGCGACATCATCAGGGTTGCAATAATAAGCCCTCTCAAGTGGCTTTGAAACCCCCAAATTGATGTTTTAAAAATAGAATTGGGATCTTTTGTATAATGGATTTAGGGAATCGTATAAGACAAATGTACATTTTTTATTCCTTTGTATGTCGTGACTACCTACCGTTAGGTAGGTTTACCTGCCGAAGGCAGGAGTGATAAAATACCCGATTCAAGTGTTAAAACACCTTATTTTCTCTTAAATTATAAGTGGGTCTACCGAATTGTCTTGACAAACTCTTCCACACTTTGGTTGCCATTTGCTTCCAAGTACTTGATAAAGGCCGAGCCAATGATCGCGCCTTGACTATTGGCTATAGCCGCTTGGTAGGTTTCTTCATTGCTGATTCCAAATCCGACGAGAAGTTTGGATTGGAGTTTCATGTCAGCGATTCGTTGAAAATAGTGCTGTTGGGTGTCTCCAAAACTCCCTTGTGCACCAGTGGTTGCTGCGCTCGAGACCATATATATAAAGCCCTCTGATACTTGGTCGACATAACGAATGCGTTCGTCAGGAGTTTGGGGTGTAATCAAAAACATATTGAGCAACCCATATTGCTGAAATAAGCTTTGGTATTGCTCGTGATAAACATCTGCTGGTAGGTCTGGGATGATAAGCCCGTCGATACCCACTTCTTGGCATCGTTTGCAAAAGCGTTCAACCCCATACTGCATCATGGGATTAAAATATCCCATCACAATCAAAGGAACATGAATGTGATCACGAATGCCTTTGAGTTGGGTAAAGAGTTTGTCGGTGGTCATTCCATTACGCAAGGCTTGGGTAGAGCTTTCCTGTATGGTAGGTCCATCGGCAAGCGGATCGGAAAACGGGAGTCCCAATTCGATCATATCCACACCTGCTTCTTGCAGTTGCTCCAATATTGGTACCGTGTCCTCAAGCTGGGGAAAGCCCGCTGTGAAGTAGATGGACAATAATTTTTTGTCTTGGTTTAGCGTTTTGTTGATTCGATTCATTACAATTTAAAATAATCAATATAGGTCTCCAGATCTTTATCACCTCGCCCCGAGCAATTAAACAATGCGATCTCATCGGTTTCAAACGCTCTCTGATCTAAAACAGCAAAGGCATGTGCGGTTTCAATCGCAGGGATAATCCCTTCAGTTTGGGATAGGGTTAGTCCCCAATCCATCGCTTCTTGGTCTGGAATCGAGATAAACTCTGCACGTTTGGATCGAAACAGATGCGCATGCATGGGACCAACACCTGGATAATCGAGTCCAGCGGATATGGAGTAGGGTTCAGTAATCTGCCCATCTTCTGTTTGCATCAGCAGGGTTTTACTACCGTGTATAATTCCTTCTTTTCCAAGGGCTGATGTGGCTGCACTTTCACCAGTATCAATCCCTTTACCAGCCGCTTCAACTGCGATGATATTCACGCGCTTGTCATCGAGATAATGATAGTACAAGCCAGCAGCATTGCTACCGCCACCCACACAAGCGACGACATGATCGGGATAATCACGACCTTCTGCTTCAAGGAGTTGAACTTTGCACTCCTCACTGATGACCGCTTGAAAACGAGCAACCATATCAGGGTAGGGGTGTGGCCCAACCACAGAGCCAATGATATAGTGTGTATCCACAGGGTTGTTAATCCAATCACGAATGGCTTCATTGGTTGCATCTTTGAGTGTCTTACTCCCCGATTGTGCAGCGCGTACTTCTGCCCCAAGCATTTTTATACGTGCTACATTTGGTGCTTGGCGTTTGATGTCCAATTCCCCCATATAAACAACGCATTGAATTCCCATAAGCGCACAGACCGTTGCAGTGGCAACCCCATGTTGTCCTGCGCCAGTCTCTGCAATAATGCGATTTTTCCCCAATCGTTTTGCGACCAAGATTTGACCGATCGTATTGTTGATTTTATGCGCTCCCGTATGACAAAGGTCTTCTCGTTTGAGATAGATTTTGGTGTTGTATTTTTCAGATAGTCGAGAAGCATAGTATAGGGGAGTTGGTCGACCGACATAGTCGCGGAGGAGCTGGTCAAATTCAGATTTGAAATCCGCTTGTGCAGTAATTTCTAAATAATTTTGTCTCAATTCCTCTACATTGGGATAGAGCATTTCGGGAATATATGCCCCTCCAAAATCTCCATAATACCCTCTTTCATTTACATGATAACTCATAGCTGTACACGTTGTTTAAACTCGTTAATCTCTTCAATTTTTTTTACTCCTGGTTCACTTTCAAATTGGCTGTTGATGTCTAATGCATGAATTGGTAGATTGAGTTTGCGAATTTCGGCAATTGCATCCACATGACCTAGACCTATGCCTCCGCTGAGAAAGAAAGGCGTATCTAATGCGTAGCCCTTCAGGAGTTCCCAGTCAAAAGCAGTGCCATTCCCCCCAGGGAGTGGACCTTGGGTGTCAAACAAAAAATAGGTGCAATGGTCTTGATAGGGGGCAAGTTGTTTAAAATCAAAATCAGGGCCAATCCGAAAGGCCTTAATTACTTCGCAAACGCCAAATAGTTCAGCGCATTGGCTTGGGCTTTCGTCGCCGTGGAGTTGAATGGCATCAAGTCCAAATAATTTAATTTTTGCTTTGATCTGCTCTGTTGTTTCGTCGACAAATACCCCTACTTTTTTGATGGCTTTGGGAATATCAGACGGAATCGTCGCACAATATCGTTTGGAAGGTTCCCAAAAGATAAAACCCATATAATCGGGCTGGAGACTCGCCAAAGCCACTATATTTTTAGATTCCCGCATGCCACAAACTTTGAGTTTCATTTGCTGAGTGATTTGATAAAGTGTTGTGCCGATACTCCAGGGTCATCAGTTTTCATAAAGTGTTCCCCCATTAAAAATCCTTGGTATCCATAGTCACGCAGTTCGAGAATACTCTCTGGTGATGAGAGCCCACTTTCCGACAATTTGACAAATTCGGTAGGGATTTCATCGACCAAGGATTTACTTGTTTCCAGACTCACACGAAAGCTTGTGAGGTCTCTATTGTTTACTCCGATCATATCGATAGATGGCATTATGGATTTTTCCAATTCATCTGCATTGTGAACCTCCAATAAAACCTCCATTCCGAGCTGTTGTGCAAGTTCTGAAAGGGTTTGAATGTCTTGTCTTTCTAAACAAGCTGAGATCAGTAAAATCGCATCCGCTCCATTGGCCTTGGCTTCCAAAACTTGGTATTCATCGACCATAAATTCTTTTCGCAACAGAGGAAGTACGCAGGCCTGTCGTGCGAGAAGTAAGTCTTCGAGCGAACCACCAAAATACTGGTTGTTGGTCAACACCGACATTCCTGCCACACCTGCCGATGCATAGCCCTGCGCGACATCGGCCAGTCGAAGACCAAAATTGATGCTTGGCTTGGACGGAGATCGACGTTTGTGTTCCGCGATGATTCCTTCGGTTTCGACGATACGTTGACGAAGAGAATTGGTCTGCCGTTCAAATAGC
>JAKMFI010000146.1 GCA_022425505.1 Flavobacteriaceae bacterium
ACATCAATATTTTCAATGGGATCGAGTACCTCAATGGGAAGGCGAAACTCGATTTGGGTGTAACGTGAAATTTTTTGAGAAGCATGCACCTGGGTTTCGCTCCATTTGTAGTTTGCTTGTAATTCAGAGGTCAAGCTGAGTTTCTCATCCAAGGAAGTTGTAAATTCCTTATTGGTTGGTCTAACTACAAATGCGTATTCTAAAGAGTCCACCTTTTCAGGAGAACCAGAAACATATAAAGAATCAGGAATAAAATTCAGTTCACTAGACCAAGCATATCCGTCTGCTAGCATAAAGTCTTCTTGAAGGCGAACTGGAATTTTCTTATTAGAAGATGCAAAAAAAGGCGCATCAAGTCGGTCAAGCATAAGTTGATTGACACGTAAAACATTTCGATAGTGTGACTCAACAGCCGAAATCATAAGGGGCTTAGAAAAATAAAGCCCCTTGTCATCCGTCTGAACATCTGTCATCGATAAATAGACTGTCGGCGTAAATAGTCTTGCGAAAAGTAAACGGAAACCCGTCCCAGAAATAACAAATTCAACTGCTTGAGCTGGCTCATCAACTCTGTAGGTATTAAAAGTTTCATCGGAGTAATCAAAATAAATATCTACTTTGGACGTATGGACTTCTGACATCTTGGAGGAGAGCCATACAAATAAAGAAATCAGGAAAAAAACAACAATTAACCGCAACTGCTTTAGCGACCCAATCCGCTTGAAAAGACCGCTAAATAAAGACATAGCTAATTGATTAAATTTATTGTTTGTTATCGACCATATCCATTACGGCATCGCTAACTCCCATATTTGAAAAACCGCCATCATTATAGAGGTTTTGCAAAGTCACTCTTTTGGTTAAATCTGAAAATAGGGTAATCGTATAATTTGCACAATCCAGAGCGGTTGCGTTGCCTAATGGTGACATCTTTTCTGCATACGAGATAAAGCCGTCAAAGCCCTTGACTCCCTTTCCAGCTGTGGTTGGGGTTGGTGACTGTGAAATGGTATTCACTCTTACTTTTTTATCTCTTCCAAAGAAATACCCAAAACTACGGGCAATTGATTCAAGATAAGCCTTATTATCGGCCATGTCGTTATAATCTGGAAAAACACGTTGCGCTGCCATATAGCTCAGGGCAACGATACTACCCCATTCGTTCATGGCGTCTTTTTTGTATAATACTTGCATCAGTTTGTGAAACGAACCAGCAGAAACATCCCATCCTTTTGCGGTCCAACTGTGATTTTGATCGGTGTAGGACTTTCCCTTGCGCACATTGACAGACATGCCAATGGAGTGCAAAACAAAATCGAGTTTTCCGCCTAAAACTTCAATCGACTGATCAATGAGGTTTTCCAAATCTTCGATACTCGTCGCATCTGCTGGAATGACCTGTGAATTGGTTTGCTGTGCAAGGTCATTAATCGCTCCCATACGCATGGCTACTGGTGCATTTGTCAATATAAATTGACCCCCTTCTTCGTGTACGCGAACCGCAGTTTTCCAAGCAATAGAGTTTTCATCTAAGGCGCCAAAAATGATTCCTTTTTTTCCTGTAAGCAAGTCGTAAGACATAAAAAAAATTTTGCTAAAGATAGTACTAATTCAATAATTTTTCTGCGTAGGTACGTGCAGTTTGGGTAATTTGATTCCCGTCGATCATTTGTGCAATTTCCACAACTCGATCTTCCCCCTCCAATTGTTTAACGTATGTTCGGGTTGTATGATCATCCGAAGATTTATATACTTTAATATGCGAATTGCCCATTGCTGCAATTTGTGGCAAATGGGTAATGGCGATCAATTGTGTATGTTCACTAATGTCCTTCATAAAACTTCCCATCGCTTTGGCCATCTCACCAGAAACACCTGAATCAATCTCATCTAAAATCATCGTTGGGCAATGGTCGTTTTTGGCAAGTATCGATTTGATGACAAGCATAATTCGTGATCGCTCCCCCCCAGAAGCTATTTTACGAAGCGTTGAAAAATCGATTCCTTTATTGGCAGAAAATAAAAGTGTTAGCGAGTCTGCTCCAAATGGGCCTAGAGATGACTCAGCGTCCAATTGGAAATCAAAACGCGCATGCTCCATACCAAGTTTGACGAGTCGAGCGCTCAATTCATTGGCCAGTTTATGTGCATGATTTCTTCTTCGTTTAGCCAAATCTGTTGCGAGTTTCCAAGCTGTTTTTTCTGCTTTATCGAGTCGTTGCTTTTGTGACTGGATTTCTTCACCCCCTTCCAAAACCACCTGGCATAATGTCTCCAATTCCTGTTCTTTATCCATTAACCCCCTGATATCCTGAACATGATGCTTTTGCTGGAGAGAATAAATTTCACTCAATGTTTGATTGACCGCTTCTAAGCGCATGGGGTCAACAACCAATCCCTCGTCCATAGAGGATAAGTTTGATTGAATGTCTGTCCACTCATACCATAAGTTTTGTACCCGCTCTGAAAATACTTTATACTGATCGCTGTAGGGTTCTAGTTTTTGCAAATCCATTCTACATTGACTCAATTGGTCAGTCAGACCATTGTTTTCCATAGACGAAATCTGCAATACATGTTGAATCGTTTGCTTGACATCATCAGCGTGTTGCAATAAGTTGCGTTCTTCCTCCAGCTGCGTTTGGATGTCGACATGAAGTTGCAATTCTTTTAATTCTGCCAAAAGAAAGGAATTGTAATCATAGGATTCTTTGGCACTTCGTTGAACTTCAAGTAGTTCATTATAATGTTTTTCTTCTTGCTTTAAAATTTCTAAAGTCTTTTGGTAATCAGCTCTCAATTCTAAAGCATCTGAAAAGGCATCAAGAAGATCAAAATGGAATCGAGGGTCTGCTAATTGTGAAGTTTGGTGTTGCGAGTGTAAATCAACCAACTGAGAGCCCAAAAACCGAAGTTTTTCAAGCTGTACTGGCGTATCGTTGATAAACGATCGTGATTTTCCAGAGGGCAACATCTCTCTTCTGAGAATGGTTTCTATTTCAAAGTCAACTTCCAAATCTTCAAACACAGATTTGAGAGCGGATTTGGAAAGATCAAAAACTGCTTCAACTATACATTTTTTGGAAGCATCTCGAACAGCTGATAAGTCTGCTCTAGCACCAAGCACAAGAGACAACGCATCCATTACAATAGATTTACCCGAACCTGTCTCTCCCGTAACTACATTGAGTTGTCGGCCAAAATCAGATTGGATGTCATCAATAAGCGCAAAGTTTACGATAGAAATAGACTGTAACAACTGATCAAAAATTAATGAAATTCAAATATAACTTTTTCAGAGATATTCAACTATCTAATTTCAGCCCACTTGGCAGAAAAGAAGGGAGCAACTCGATTTAAGTCTTCCCGAAGCTGAGAGGTGTCAAATGAAGGTCCTCCAGAAAAAATCTGCACAACCTCATCTGATTTTGTATCGAAAAACAATTGTACAACCAAACTATTTGGGCGACTTTCGGATAGGCTTTTCAGCTCTGAGATACTTTTTGAAATGGTTTTCTTACCATCTTCAGGTAAATTGACCATCACATCTAATCCGTTGAGATGATAATCATAGATTGATTGTCGAAAAAGCGAAAAAGGACTTGTACTCAACTGATCAATAAGCCAGTACCGATTGGTCTTCTTTTCAGATTGTTTCCAGCCAGAAAAACGATTGGTCTGAGACAAATCAACAACTTTTCGAGCTTGTTCATAATACGGATCTCCTCCAAACAAATTAAAGGAGTCTGCATCAACCCCCAAAATCACAAATACATAATAACTTATGAGGGAAACTAAAGAAGTGTTGGTGTTATTTGGATTGAAATTTAAGGATTCAAATTCCTGATAAGAAAAATTAAAATCATCATCTTTTCGATTCAGAAGTGGCGTGACATAGGTCGATCCGAACACTGGTCGAGAAGACTGAATTTGCAAATTTGCTTGAAATTCATTGTTCCTATAATTTTCAATTGTAATCAACATGGTGCAGTTGATTTTGTTGTAATCTTCCGTTCGAATATCAACCCATGAGGTCGAGTTGACAAACTCGTTAAGTTCACGCTCAAGGGTTTCAAAAATTTGACTGTTGGTTTGATCGACCAAATCGGCATTAACGCTGACTTTACAGTTCAATACTTGGGCAAAAGAAAAGAAGGAAAAAAGAACAAACAGCAGTATTTTATACATCAATCATCGTTTTAATTTGCGTTAAAATATCTACTGCTACTTCATATTTATCTTTTAAAGGATAAGCTGTATGCTCTCCCATAGCAGGGATAAATGTGATTTTATTTGTCGCGTGTTGAAAACCAGCACCCTTGTCTGTAAGAGAGTTGAGGATAATCGCATCGAGATTTTTCTTCTTTATTTTTTCTTTGGCGTTCGACAGTTCATTGTCGGTCTCAAGTGCAAATCCAACAAGAATTTGATTTGCCTTCTTTTTTCCTAAACTCTCAAGAATATCAACAGTTTTTACGAGTTCAATCGAGGTAATTTCCTCTTCTTTTTTGATTTTACCTTCTGCCATGTGCTTAGGTTTATAATCAGCGACTGCTGCTGCCATGACGAGGA